>DASTVY010000002.1:0-12199 GCA_035758865.1 Sphingomicrobium sp.
GTGGTAATTGGTTAATTGGTCACGAGGCGCGGTTCCCACGCTTTCTCCAACGCTTACTGCCACGATCAGTCTCGAAAGGGAGGGCGGGTGAACGAGATTCCGAATATTAATTCATCCATGTTCGATACAACAATTCGGCAAGGAGAAGATCATGGACGGAACTCGTGTCAAGTCTATGCAAGTAACGTGGTCATGATGTTACAAAGTAACTGATTAGGTAATCTAAAATTGATCATGGAAAGATCTTGCAAATGAGCATTTCTAGCAAATTTCTATCGAACCAGCATCGTCTTTTAGTTATAGGTGACGATGCTAACAATAATGTCACCATCAGCCGCGATTTGGTCGGCCATCTGTTCGCCAACGGCAATGCAATCGCAGGCGAACCTACCGTGGCCAACACCAACCTGATCCGCGTGATCGGGGGCGACGGCAACGACGTCATCGCGCTCGACGAAACGAATGGCGCGCTCCCGGCAGCGGAGCTGTTCGGCGGTGATGGCAACGACGCATTGACGGGCGGGAGCGGCAACGACCGGCTCTCCGGCCAGGACGGCGACGACAGGCTCTCCGGTGGCGCAGGCAACGACACGCTCTCCGGCGGCGTAGGCAATGACTTCATTGCTGGCGGTGCGGGCAACGACACACTCGTTGGAGGAAGCGGCAACGATTTCCTCGATGGAGACCAGGGCACAGACATCGTGCTTCTTGGAGCCGGCAATGACGTCTTCCGGTGGGACCAGGGCGACGGCAGCGACAAGGTCGAGGGCGGAAGCGGCTTCGACGAGATGTTGTTCAATGGTTTCGGGGTCGCAGAGCAATTCACTCTGTCGGCGAATGGCGATCATGCGTTATTCAGCCGTGTCCAGGGCAACATCCTCATGGATCTGAACGATGTTGAGAAGGTGACCGTCAATCCGCTAGCCGGCACCGATACCATCACTATCAACGACCCGAGCGGCACCGACATCACCGACATTGCCATTAACCTTGGCTTCGACGGTGCGGCCGATGTGGTCAACATCAACGACGATGACGATGTGACCGTCGTGGACAACGGCAACGGTGACCTGACGATTCTCGGGGTGTCCGGGGCCACCGTGCACATCACGGGGTTCGAGGTCGCGAGCGATCACCTAGTGATCAACGGCGACACATTCGTCTTTTGAAGTGAATCAGTTTGGGGCCGCTCCGTTGTGGGCGGCCCCATCTCCTGGACATGACTGGAACCTTCGGAGTGCAAAACGTCCGTGATTCATCTCGCCTGGATTCTGCGTCTCCCGTGGTTCGCGGGTTCCGACACGTACAAACGCCAGAGCAACAAAGCTTGCGTGGTGCGTTGCGCAAGTGCCGGCCCCACTTTGTCGGCGTGGGAATCTTCAGCGGGCTTCTGAACCTGCTGTTCATTGTTCCGATGCTATACATGCTGCAGGTCTATGACCGCGTCGTCCCGACCAGGGGCGGCGGCACGCTGCTCATTCTAACCATAGTACTCCTGGCCGGCCTTGCCACGCTGGCGGCGCTCGATTGGGTCCGCTCGCGAATTCTCGTCCGGGCGAGCCTCAGGCTCGAGGATGAACTTGCCGGGCCGCTGATCGGAGCCGTGCTGGCGCGAGCTGACCGCCCGATGGACGCGATCGTGCGCCAGCCCATGCGCGACTTCGACACACTACGGCAGGCGTTGACCGGCCCGACTCTGCTCGCGCTCTGCGACGCTCCCTGGGCGCCCGTCTATGTTATCATCGGTGCGATAATCCACCCCGCCCTGGGGTTGCTGGTCCTCGTCGGCGGCGCCGTGCTCGCAACCATCACCTGGCTAAACGAGCGTTCAACCGGCAATCGGCTTCGTAGCGCGACAGAGGCTGCGCATCGCGCCTACGCGAGCCAGGAACAGGTAGTTGCCGGCGCCGAAAACGTGCGGGTACTGGGTATGCGCTCAGCGATGGTGCAGCGGCACGTGAGCGAGCGCGCGTCGATGCTTGTGCTCCAGACAGGCGCCAGCTTCGCTTCGGGAAACCATCTTGCCGCAAGCAAATTCCTGAGGCTTGCGCTCCAGTCGCTGGCGCTGGGCCTCGGCGCCTATCTGGCCATCGACAACAAGATTTCGGCTGGCGCCATTTTTGCCGCCTCCTTCCTCGCCGGGCGCGCACTCGGACCGATCGAGCAGCTGCTCACTGCCTGGCCCTCGCTGGTCCGAGCTGCCGGCGCCTACCGCAAGCTTTCGAACCTTCTTGACGGCGTACCGCCATCTACCGCGCTTACCTTCCTACCCGATCCGAAAGGTCGCGTGGACATCGAGCACATTACAGTCGGCCGTTCGTCGGAGGCGCGCGTGCTGGCCGGGGTAAGTGTCACGCTCGAACCGGGGCAAGCGGTCACGATTGTCGGCCCCAGCGGTGCTGGCAAGTCGACCCTTATGCGCGTAATCGCCGGCGCTCTTGTTCCCGACGCGGGGTCGGTGCGGATCGACGGCGCGCGAATTGCCGACTGGGATCCTGACCGGCTTGGCACGTTTGTCGGTTATGTCCCGCAGTCGCTTTCGCTGTTCGCGGGAACGGTGAAGGAGAATATCGCGCGCTTTGCCACCGATGCCGACAAGGCAACGATTGATCGGCAGGTTGTAGCTGCGGCGCATGCAGCGCTCGCCCATGACATGATCCTGCGTCTGCCGAACGGCTACGACACCCTGCTAGGCTGGGAAGGCCAGGGCCTGTCGGCTGGCCAGGCGCAGCGCGTCGCACTTGCCCGAGCGCTATTCCGCGACCCCCCAATCTTGCTTCTCGACGAGCCCAACGCGCATCTCGATGCTGAAGGCGAAGCGCAGCTCCTCCAGACGATCACCGCAGCGAAAGCCCGCGGAGCAACTGTCGCGGTTATCGCCCACCGAATGTCTGTCCTGTCGGTGTCCGACAAAATCCTGGTCCTCCGTGACGGCCGGGTCGAAGCATTTGGCGCCACGAACCAGATAATCGCACCAACGCAGAACGCGGCAGCCGACGGACAGGTACGGACGGTCGCGAGGAAGGCATTCAATCAATGAACCGGATTAACTACTGGAACGAGCTCGACCTTGTAGGCTTTGCAAGGCCCGCGAGCGGACTGGCGATTTCCGATGCGCGGCGGGAATTGCGCATCGGCGGACTCGTTGCCGCAATGTTCTTTGTCTTGTTTCTCGGCTGGGCCGCCTTTGCCCCGATGGATGCTGCCGTTTACGCGCCGGGGCAAATGCAAGTGTCGGGCCAACGCCAGTCGGTCCAGCATCGCGATGGTGGGATCGTCGCCGCCATCCATGTCCGTGAGGGGCAAGTGGTTCACGCCGGCGACGTGCTGATAGAGCTCAAAGGTGACGAGGTGCGGGCGCAAAAACAAGCACTCGCCTCGCAATGGCTGAACCTGCTAGCTCAGCGGCACCGGCTCGAAGCGGAGCAACTCGGCGAGGCATCGATTGGCTGGCCAATCTCGTTTGTAGACGTCGACGCGTCCAGCCAGGACATCGCGGCGGCGATTGCCCTCCAAGAAAAGGAATTCGGCGCTCGGCGGACACTTCTTACTGCCCAGACGCAGGTTCTGGAGCAGCAGGCGGCCCAGGCTCGTGAGACAGCCCGGGGATTCGGATCACAGGTGCGTTCGTCGACCGATCAGGAGCACCTCATCGATGAGGAGCTCAAAGCACTGGCCCCAATGGCCGAAAAGGGCTTTGTTTCCAAGTCGCGTATCCGCGCTTTGGAGCGCACCAAGGCCGACCTGGAGGGCCAGCGCGGCCAGGCCCGTGCGGGCGCCGGAGAAGCGGAGCTTTCCGCCGGCGCTGAGCACCTGCGCCAACTGGAGGCGCAGCGGACCTATCGCGAGCGCGCAACGGGCGAGCTCAAGGACGTCGTTTTCCAGATTGACGACCTTGCGCCCAGGTACCGCGCCGCTCGCGAGCAGGTACGGCAACTCGAGATCCGCGCGCCGGTGACAGGGACCGTGGTCGGACTCAACGTATTCACGATTGGCGGGGTGATTGGCGCCGGACAGAAGCTCATGGACGTGGTTCCGGATCATGCAAGCCTGGTGGTCGCCGCACACATCGCGCCGGAGGACGTCGATGACGTGACCGTAGGCCAGAAGGCGGAGGTGCGCTTCACTGGGATGCATGATCGTGGATTGCCGTTGCTCTCAGGGCAGATGACCCAGTTGTCGGCAGACGCACTTACAGACGAGAAATCGGAGCACTCCTTCTTCACTGCCGAATTTGTCATACCCGAAAGCGAGATTGCGAAGATCAAAGCGGTGCGGGGACCGAACTTCCAGCTTCGTGCCGGAGCGCCGGTGCAGGTCGTCGTGCCAGTGCGCAAGCGCACGGCGTTACAATATGCGTTCGAGCCCTTGCTCGGCACTATACGCCGGAGCGGCGGCGAGCATTGATTACAGGTGGGGCGATGTCCTCCAGTGGGTCTAAAGCGGGCGTTCGGCTAAGGACCGCTTTGGGTCGAAAGCGGTCCTTACGCCTTAAGGCTTATCGCCTCCAACCAAGCTTGCTCAGATTCAGAGAAGCCCGCCGGGACGAGTGTCACCGACGTGCTTCTCTTCAAGCCGCTCTTGTGAGGTTACGCCTTGATCCGATCGCTTAGTGGACGTTCAGGTTGCCGGAGACGATCGTCTCAAGCGGAAGATCCGTCAGCGTGGCGCCGAGGCACAACGCCGGGTCACCCGTCGTTGCCGGATCGCCGTCGAAGAAGAATGCGCGGCTGACCTTGTCACTGCCGGCGCCAGGCTCGCCATTGTCCTGGACCGAGAAATATACGGTATCGACCAGGCTGGTGTCGTTGGTCCGCTTGACCGTGCCACCGAAGATGGCGGTGTTGGCATCGACCATCTTGCCGCATTTGATGTCGAGCTGAAGCAGATAGGGCGACTTGCCGTTTTCGCCGGTGAAGGCCTTGTTGATCAATGTCGCGTGGCCGCTGGCGGTGCCATCGGCGTTAATCTTGGCGCTCACCGAGAAATTGCGGCGCGGGTCGCTTGAAAGCGCGCCCTGGCCGCTGACCATACTGCCGGTGGCCGCGATGGCGGGAACTGAACTGACGAGCGCAATGACGAGGCTTGCGGCCCCTAGGGGAATCCGCATGGGCTTACTCCTTATACTGTGTTTACTGTGAGAACATCCCCCAACGCGCTGTAAAACTTGAATGTTCCGAAATACTTCAAAAGCGGACGAATTTATTTGATCGGCGTAATACTGCTGGGCATCTTATTTCCGGCGTAAGCTGCTTCCACAGGTTGTTTATGATAATTGCCGTCACTTACTTGTGATTGAGCGGCTCATTGCCGAGCGCGGCCACGAATTAGAGGGATAATGTCCGCAATGGGTGGAAAGCGGACACTTAGTCCGTCAATTTTGCCTGGCTCATGAGGATTGTTACGACGAGACCGGTTTCTTGCCAGTCGTATGTCATCTCTCCGCCCAGCTGCGATGAGACACTGCGGGCGATTAGTCGGCTGCCGAAGCCTTTCAGAACTGGTTCTTCGACGATGGGAGGGCCTCCCGTCTCAGCCCAAACCAAAGCAATCCGGTCACCGTCAATCGTGCTGGATACATCGAGGAAGCCCGTGGCACTGGATAGAGAGCCATGTTTGACGGAATTGGTCGCGAGCTCGTGGATGACCATCGCAAGCGCGGTCGCGGTCCGCTCCCCAACGCCCATCCTCGTGACCGCAACGCGGATACGACCAGAGAAGGCCGCCGTCTCGTCATACGGTGCGAGCAGAACGGACAAGAGGTCACCTAACAGCGCAGCCTTTCCCTGCTCACCCGGCAGTGGGCGAACGACGTCGTGAGCTCGGCCCAATGCCGTCAAGCGCTGCGTTAGTTCGCCTGTCATGTCTGCCACTGACAGTGCGGACCGCCCGGTGAGCTGCGTCAACCCGGTCGCAATCGCCAAAAGGTTTTTGACCCTGTGGCTCATCTCGCCAGCGAGCAGTTCGCTACCTTCCTCGGCTTGCTTACGGCCGGTAACGTCGAGGAATATCCCGAACATCATGCCGTCGACCATTCCCAAGTCGGCACCCTGCCCACGGGCCGATATCCAACGAACTTCGTCGCCAAGGCAGATACGAAAGTCGATCTCATAAGAACCGGCTACCGAGCGAGTGGCCGAGAAGGCCGCTCGAACCCGGTCCCGATCGGCAGGATGGATGTGGGTCGACAGTTCTTCGAAGCTAACCCTATCGGACCACGGCAAGCCCCACAGTTCGAATGCCCGTTCGTCCATCTCGAACCTGTCGTCTTCGACATGCCACGACCAAAGCGCAACGCACGCGGCCTCGATAGCCAGGCGGAGATGCTCCTGTCGCCAGGCCAACGCTTTCGGCTCTTGCACGATCAACTCACTCACTCTGCAATCCTAAATGTGAAGCCTCACGTCGCCTTCCCGCTTATCAGCCGTTTCCGATAATAGTCTCCTAGTCGTTCCGACCTCCGTAGCAGTGAACGCCCCCGGAACGATTTAGCCGCATTCATCCTCGACCTGATTCTCGCACCGTCACACTCGGATTTGCCAATGGCCGCAATGGGTCGAAAGCGGTCATTACAACTCGCTGACTACCATCCCGCCGGATGGCTGCGCTCAGAGCTCTGTGCTCGGTATGCCCCCGGCATACCTCCGCTCAGAGCTTCACCAGCATCTTGCCCGTATTGGCTCCGCTGAACAGGCCGAGGAAGGCGTCGAGCGTCTGGTCCAGCCCCTCGCGAACCGTGTCGCGCGACTTGACCTGGCCGCTGGCGATCCAGCCGCCCATGTCGCGATAGAAATCGCCCATCTTCGCCATGTAATCGGTGTAGATGAAGCCCTGCAGGCGGATGCGCATGGCGATGATCCGCATGATATATTTAAGGCAGGTGGGGTGCGCCTCGTTGTAGCCTTCGATCATCCCGCAGATGGCGAAGCGCGCATCCTTTCGAGCGACCGCCAGGGCAGCGTCCAGATGGTCCCCGCCGACATTGTCGAAATAGACATCGATGCCCTTCGGGGCGGCCTCGCTCAGCTGCTTCAGCACCGATCCGGCCTTGTAATCGACCACCGCGTCGGCGCCGAGCGACCGCACGAAGTCGCATTTGTCCGAACCGCCGGCCGATCCGATCACCGTCATGCCCTTGGCCTTGGCGATCTGGACGACCGCCGACCCGACAGCTCCCGCCGCTGCGGAAACGAAGACGATGTCGCCTTCCTTGGCGGACGCAGCCTCGAGCAGGCCGAAATAGGCGGTCCCGCCGGTCAGGCCGAGGTTGCCGAGGAACGCCTGCGGCTCGACTCCTGGAATGGCGGGCAGCTTGTTGAAGTTGGCGGCCGGCTCGACCGTTTCGTCGCGCCAGCCGCTCATGTGGAGCACCATGTCCCCCACGGCCAATGAAGGGTCCCGGCTCTCGACCACCTCTCCGACCGCACCGCCCGTCATCGGCGCGTTCAGCTCGAACGGCGGAACATAGCTTTTCACGTCATTCATCCGGCCGCGCATATAGGGATCGACGGACAGCCAACGGTTGGCGACACGCACCATCCCCTCGCCAAGCTCGGGCAGATCGAAATCCTTGAGTGCGAAATTGTCGGGTACCGGCATCCCCTGGGGCCGCTGCATCAGATGCCACGCTCGCGCCATTCCGCTTCTCCTTGTCCGTCGCGTTTCGAAACGGGTTAGGCCTGTCGGGGGACAAACGAAAGGCCCGGACGCGTGGTGCGCCCGGGCCTGTCATTCACTCACCGGGACTTAGCGTTCGTAGGTGCCGGAGAATGCGCGGTTCAGCATGTGCGGGCCGGTTTCGCGATCTTCCTCGTCACGGAAGAAACCGCCGGTCCGGTCCTCGTTCAGGAACCGCCGCTTGGCCTCGGCCGCGGGCTGGTCGAGAATGACCCGATCCGCCTCCACACGGTCGACCTGCGAACAGCTGATCGCGTGATGGCGGGCGTCCTCGCTGTCGCCCTTGGTCAGGATGATGCGGTCGCCGCGGACGCAGTCCACCGTGCCGATCTGTTCGTCGTCGGAGCCGACGACCGACATATTCTCGCGGACGGTGCCGAGTAGCTGGCGTTTGGTCTGACGTGTCGTGCGCCAGCTCGAGAATTCATTCTCGAACCGGTCCTGGTTCTCGCGGCGATATTCGTCATAGTCACGGTCCAGCGCGTCGATCTGTCGACGGCGCCATTCGCTGTAATGCGGATCGTGCACTCCCGACGCCGTACCCGTGAACTCGCGCGACGGGGCGCGTTCCCAGCGTTCCGACCAGCCGCGGTCGGGCGAACTGCCGCGATCGAAGCGATCGTCGTCGCCGCCGAAGGTGCGGCGGCCGCTGAACCTGCCGGTGTAGGGACGGCGATATCCTTCGTCGCGGAACCGCGGCTGGCGGTCGTAGCGGCCTGTGTCGTCGTCGCTCATGAAGCTGCGCGGCCTTCGGAAGCTGTCTTCATCAGACCGGTAACGCATGTCTTCGCGACGCCTGCGCTCGGCTTCGTCATCGCCGAACCAGCTGGCGACTTCGTCGCCTGCCCGTTCAAAGAAGCCGCGCTCGTTGCGGTCGTCGTCACGGTCCCAGCCAAAGCTTCGGGATTCGAACCTGTCACTGTCCTCTCGGCGACTGCGGGATTGCGGTTCCCGCCAGCCCCTGCGGCCTTCAAATCTGTCATAAGCCATGGAAAATCCTCCTTTTTCGAACCAGCCCCGCCGCTTGAACTCGACCTGCATGCAACGAAGATTCGAGGGCCACGTTCCGGGTCCAAAGCCGAAACGAAGTGGTCGAGCGCTAGAGCGAAAAAGGGGTTGGGAAGGGCGTTGCCAGAGGGGAAATCGCCCGCTAATGGAGCGCCCACCGTGAGGCGCGGGGCTGTAGCTCAGATGGGAGAGCGCTGCAATCGCACTGCAGAGGTCAGGGGTTCGATTCCCCTCAGCTCCACCAGCCTGACGTGTTGAATTCTGAAATTCCTGAAAAGCTAAGGCCTTGTCCGCAGCTTAGCGGTCTGGCGGTGTCCATTCCGCAGGCTGTACGTTTCGCCGAACCAGTCGTTGCGCGAGGCCGATTGCGGTGCCAACCGCAATGGCAACTGTCAGATCGCTGATAACGGTCAGCGTCATCGTCAACAGCAGCAGGAATCGGTCGGCTGGGCGGGCCTGCAGATGCTCCCTCCAGCGGTGCGGCTCGCTCATGGACCATGCGGTGACAATCAACAGGGCTGCGAGTGCTGGCATGGCGAGGTAGCCGGCAAGCGGCGCAGCTGCGACAACAAAAACCAGGATGGCGAAAGCATGGATCATGCCTGCCACCGGAGTCCGGCCGCCGGCTCGCACATTGGCCGCGGTGCGGGCAATCGCGCCTGTTGCCGGCAGTCCACCAAATAGAGGTGATGCAATGTTGGCGGCGCCCTGCGCCAGCAGTTCGGCGTTTGAGCGATGTGCGCCTCCGACCATGCGATCCGCGACCATCGCGGAAAGCAGGGATTCCACGCCGGCCAGAAACGCGATGACCAGCGCTGAGGGGAAAAGTTCGCTGATCCTTTCGATGCTGATCGGCGGCAGCCTGGGGAAGGGAAGCCCGTTTGGCAGGTTGCCAAATCGGGAATGAATGGTCTCGATCGGAAGGTCCATTACCGCCACGGCGACTGATGCCAAAGCGATCATCACGATCGATCCTGCCCGGCGTCGCAAGACGGCAATGGCAACTATGGAGCCAAGTCCGACGACAGCGGGCGCGATGCCGGCTGAATGGCGCGCCTGCCACAGCGTTGGAACGGCTTCGAGTAAGTCTGCGGGCAGCCGTGCCACGGACAGCCCGAAAAGGTCCTTCAGCTGGCTGATCGCGATGATCAGCGCGATGCCGATGGTGAAACCTTCGATCACCGCTTCCGGGATGAGGGCGATCAAGTTTCCGGCTCGAGCCAGGGCTGCGATGATCAAGATGATGCCGGCCATCAATGTGGCCAGCAGCAGCCCGTCGAACCCGAATTGCTCTATGATGCCGTAAACGACGACGATGAAGGCCCCAGTCGGTCCCCCAATCTGGACTCGGCTGCCTCCGAGAAGCGAGATCAGAAATCCGGCAACAATGGCCGTGACAAGTCCGGCAGCAGGCTCGGCACCGGATGCGATGGCAATGGCGATGCTCAGAGGGAGCGCCACCATTGCCACCGTGATTCCCGCCAGGGCGTCTGCGATCAATAATCTGGCGGAGTAGTCTTGAAGGGTGCTGAGCAGCTTGGGCTTCATGAGCCCAAGCTATCGAGTGAATTGGCAACGAGCAAAGCGACGTTGACCCGGCCGCTCTCGCTTATCGGCGGTTGTCGATCGCAACCGGTCCGGCGCCGAATGCCGCGAGCTGCAGCAGGCCGCCGGCCATGGCGATGTTCTTGAAGAAGTGGATGAACTGGTTCTGGTCGCCCAGCGCCGAGTGGAAGAAGACCGCCGTCGCGACGCTGAACAGCGCGAGGGCCGTCGCGACCAGCTTGGTCCGGTAGCCGAGGATCAGGGCCAGGCCGCCGACGATCTCGACGAAGATGGCGATGGCGAGCCCTAGCTGCGGCAGGGGCAGGCCGGCCGAGCTGATGTAACCGAGCGACGATGCCGGGTCGGCGATCTTGCTGAAGCCGCTCAGCAGGAAAATGGATGCGAGCAAGATGCGCCCCGCGGCAGCGGCATAGGCCGACACATTGGTTTCGCCGGCAATCAGGGCGGGGTTGTGTGATACGGGAGCAATCATGGTCATTCCCCTTCTTGGGTTGGATGACCTTGGATCTATGTCGATCAGGCTTTCGGTTTTAGGGGATAAAAATCCGACAAATCGTTCAATAAAGTTGAACGGTCTAGGCGGACGGCAGGGGCGAAGCCTGATCCCATGCAACAAACCGGTCGAGCAGCCAGCGCGTCGCCGGGCCGGGCGGCATGTCGCGTCGCCACAGGGCGGAAAGTCCGTAATTTCCGCCGCGATGATCGGGGAGGCGGAGCTCTACAAGGCGGCCGCTGTCCAGGTCCGACTGCACCATCTCGCGCGGCATGTTGCCCCAGCCGATCCCTTCCAGCAGCAGCGCATGTTTGGCGCCGAGGTCCGCAAGTCGCCAGGACCGGTTGCTCATCACGCCGAAGTCCCGGCCCTCGGTCAGCGGCGAACGGTCGGTCAGAACCAGCTGGATATAGTTGCGCGCTGCTCCCGGCACCGGATTCTTCATTTGCGCCAGCGCGTGCGACGGCGCGGCGACCGGGATCAACTCGATCGTTCCGGCCGATGCCCGCTCGAACGAAGGATCGTCGACGATCACCGGTCCGCCGATCGCGAGCTGGGCCGTTCCGTCGATCACCAGCGCAGCGATTGCGCCCAGCGCTTCGACGTGCAGGCGTAACGCGACCGTTGGGAACGCGAACTGGAATTCGCGCAGGATGGCGGCCACTCGGCCGGATGGGATCAACACGTCGACCGCCAGGGCGACCTCGGGCTCGAGCCCTTCCAGCAGCCCGCGGACCTTGGCGCGCAGGCCGTCGACATCATTGGCGATTGCCCGCGCTTCGGACAGCACCGCCTGGCCTGCTTCGGTCAGCTTCGGCTTCTTCGATCCCTCCCGCTCGAACAGAGTCACGCCTAGCTGCGCTTCCAGGTTGACGATTCCGTAGCTGATCACGGAGACGGCGCGGTTGAGCTTCCGGGCGGCGCCGTTGAAGCTGCCTTCGTCGGCGACGGCGAGGAAGATCCGAAGCTGGTCGAGTGTCGGGGAGCCCGGGTTGGCCATTCAACAAATCCGAATAGTTTGTCGGATTTTATCCCAGTTTTCCGGTTGACCGTCAAAGCCTATCTCCACTTCAACGAGACGGAGAGAAGCAATGCCGAGGATCAGCAAATCGGAATGGCAGCAGGTCTCGCGGGCCGCGGCCGGGCTCGACTGGGCACGAATATCGGCCCGGACGCCGGATGAAGTGGCCATGGCGGTCGGCCTGAACGACCGCAGCACCGCCGCCCTGCAGCATTTGCTTCGCGCCGTCGCTATGTAAGGAGTTGTACCATGATCGAAGTTCGCAAATTCGAAACACTCGGCGGCGCCAACCACGGCTGGCTCAACGCCAAGCATCACTTCTCCTTTGCCGATTACCATGATCCGGACCGGACCCAGTGGGGCAAGCTTCGCGTCTGGAACGATGACGAAATCCAGCCGAAGTCGGGGTTCCCGCCCCATCCGCACAGCAATAT
>DASTVY010000058.1:0-2283 GCA_035758865.1 Sphingomicrobium sp.
TCGTTCTGCCGCCGAAGCGGCGCGGAGCCGCTGTTGTCGACCGGCTGCCCGGCGATTTCGCCCGCTGTGCCAGTGAGCGCGGCCGAAACCAAATCCGCCAAGTGATCGAGCGCAAGCCGCGCAAGGCCCGCGTCGTCAAAACCTCCGACCGACAGCAAGCCTTCCACGTAATTGCGCGCCAGCGCGAGCGCCGGCGAGCCCGCCGGGATCGTCACCGCGGCACGATCCTCCACAAGCCGTCGCACCAGCTCGCGAGGAATCTGAATGCAGAGCACGCGACTGACATGGTTCGGCTCGCCGGCAAGTTTCCAGGGCTTGGCGTTGTCGCGTAGCACCGCGTCGCCGACTGCGAGTTCGGCGGTGCGCCCGCGCTGGGCGAGGCACAACTTACCGGCGCCCATGTTGACCAAGAGGGCAAGCGTGTCTCGCCCGTCGGCGGCGATGCTTTGCGCGCTACGCGACATCGCCTGCATGGTCACAACGCTTTCCTCGACAGATCCTCCGTCGAGCGATATTTCGCTGAGCTCGCCGCGAAGGGGCGTTTCGGGCGCTGCCCCGACCTGACACTGCAAGACGCCGGAGGCGAGCATGTCGATCCATGCCTGTCGTCTTTGCCGCTGCGTACCCGGCGATGCGGCCACATCGCTCGCGTTCTTCTTTAGACGGCTTGGTTGCATCCAGATTTCCCGGAGCTGTTCGGGTATTTCCAGAACGGCGGCCATGCGAAAGACCATCGGCAGCGGTCGAACATGTAAATAATCGGGGGATAGGACACTGTGAGATAGATCACGACGACGGCGTCGAGTTTGCGTGAGGTATTGCGATCCGGACGCTCGGCCGGCGTCGCCGAGACGTTGATTCCGCCGTTGCCTCTCGCCATCTTCGCGATCCGTCTCTAGCAACGACAAACGCGTTGAGCAGGATGCGCAGGTTATGGCTCATAACCGATAAGGAAGGCGACTTCTGCTGGTTGGCGTGACTGCGTTGAAGGAGGGTTGCGACAGCAGATTCCAGGAACTTAACGGCAATCGTGACAAAAGCCTTGAAGAGGACCTCTAGCTTTCATGGAGATTTCCTGCAGACGGTCTCGTGCACCGGACACGATGAAGCCCCCAAATAGGCCAGCGTGGTGGTCCAACTCTCGTTGCGGGGTCGGGCCTCGCATCAGCCGCCATCGAGCCTAGCCTAACCGTTCTCTGCCGTGGTCATAACGCACTTCCGCCGCTGGTCGAGCAGACTAGAGCGTTTTCCACATTTTGTGAATCGATGGGATTCCCAATGAGCCGCGAATAAGATTCTGTGGCCTCGTCGGTTTAGGGAGGCTGCGATGGGCTATTCGAACGATTTGCGGGTTCGCGTGATTCAGGTGGTTGCAGGCGGAGCGGCGGCGCGAGCCGCGGCGCGGCAGTTCGTGATCGGAGATTCGACAGCGATCCGGTGGGCGAAGCAATGGCGGGAGACCGGGAGTGTCGAGGCCAGATCCAACAGGGGGCAGAGCCGATCGCCGCTCAAACAGCATGAGGAATGGCTGCTGGATCTGGTGCGGCGGGAACCGGATTTGACATTGGAGGAGATCCAGGGCCGCCTGCTCGATGAGCGTCAGCGCAAGGCGGGGATTGGTTCGGTCTGGCGGTTCTTCGACCGTCACGGCATCAGCTTTAAAAAAAAGCGTGCGCGCGGCTGAGCAGGACCGGCCTGATGTCGCCGCTGCGCGGATGGCGTGGGCGGATGGTCAAACCAAACTTGACCCTGAGCGCCTAGTCTTCATCGACGAAACCGGCACTAGCACCAACATGGCCCGTCTGCGCGGCCGAGCTCGGCGCGGCGAACGACTGGTCGGAAAAATCCCGCACGGCCACTGGAAGACCACCACCTTCGTGGCAGGCTTGCGCTCGGACGCGCTCACCGCACCTTGCGTCATCGACGGTCCGATGAACGGCAATACCTTCCTGGCCTATGTCGAGCAAATCCTCGCGCCGAGCCTCAAGCCAGGCGACATCGTCGTGCTCGACAATCTCAGCGCTCACAAGGTGGCGGGCGTGCGCGAAGCGGTTGAGGCCGCAGGCGCAAGACTACTCTACCTGCCGCCCTACTCGCCTGACTTCAATCCGATCGAGCAGCTCTTCGCCAAAATCAAGGCGTTGCTGCGAAAAGCCGCCGAGCGATCCGTCGACGGCCTGTGGAGCCGAATCGCAAGCCTTCTCGACGCCTTCACACCCCAGGAATGCGCCAACTACCTCCGCAACGTCGGGTATGCTTCATGCTAAGTGGAAAACGCTCTAG
>DASTVY010000181.1:0-4235 GCA_035758865.1 Sphingomicrobium sp.
CGAGCAAACGCACCACCGTCCATTTCGACAAGGGGGCAAGCTGCAAATACGATATCAAGGCGACCTTCGCCGACGATAGCAGCGCGGTCTGGTCAGGGATCAACCTGTGCGACAACGCCTTCGTCACGCTCAGCTATGCCGGCGGCAAGCCAAGCTTCAAGGCCAACTGATCGGGCGGGTATCCTGATGCCCGTGGTGGGCGCTGACGGGCTCGAACCGCCGACCCTCTCGGTGTAAACGAGATGCTCTACCAACTGAGCTAAGCGCCCATCATGGGCTGGCCGGTCCGATCGGGCTGGCAGCACATGACAAGTGAGGGGCGCCCTGCCACGAGCGAGGCCGTCCGGCAAGCCTCACGTCACCGCGATCTTGCCGACCTCTCGGAAATAATGCCGCATCCCTTCGCTGGCCTCGGCGGAGAGCTCGATGAATACGCGGCGCCCGTCGTGGGGATCGGCCCTGCGCTTGAAAAGCCCGGCGTCGGTCATCGTCTTGATCCAGCGAAGAGCGGTCGTCGCCGGGACGGCTGCAGCAATGCATAGCGAAGACACCGGAACGCGATGCTGCGCGATTTCCGACTGCAACAGGTCGAGCAGCATGTCCCAGGCGGGGTCGGCAAACAGTTCCTCGTCGAAGAAGCGGCCCCTGAGCCGCCGGGCACGAATGACCTGCCGGACGGTATCCAGCGAGATGGCGGGCGCTTCGCCGGTTGCCGGTTCCGGCTTTTCCACGGCAGCCCCGCTCGGACCGACCGATAGGCGAGCCAGGCTGGCTGCAATTCGGCTGACCTCGTCCGACAGCTGCCGAAGGCGAACGGCGCTTGGCTCCTTGGAAATGTCAAAAAGCCGCTGCCCGGCCGACCGCCGCGCCGTGGCAAGCGAAAGCGCCGCAATCCGCTCCGCCGGCGATGGATCGACCAGCAGTTCGACCAACGAATCTTCGACCCTGGCCATGATCCGGTCGACCAGCGGCAGCGACGATATGATGATTGCCGGGCAGTGATCCGAGCGGGCCTCGGCCTGTACCTGGTCCAAGAGGTCATCCAGCTCTGAGCCCGAATCCTTGTCGAGCTCGACCCAGATCGCGCTGGCCTGTGGCTGGATCTCAAGTCGCCGCGCAGCTTCGTCCTTGGGAATGACTACCGCACGATATCCAGCTGACTCAGCCGTGACGATCGCCCGCGCTCGGGCCTGGTCCGAAGTGGCTGCGATCAAGATTGGAGGAGGTCCGGCAAATTCACCGAAATCGGAAGTATCTGGAAAGGCACTCACATTCATCGTCAAGAATTCCTTTGACGAAATGAACCGAGCGGGATGCTTTTAAATACGAAACCGGAGCAATGTCAGCCCATAATATTCTCCGAAACGGACAAAGGTACTACGCTGCGGTAACGAGCCGTAGTCATTGGTCCAATGCATGCCCGAAAAACTACATACCCCTTCATTGGTTCGAGCTCGCTGGTATGGCGATCTCACCGCCGCGTTGAGGGACGCCGAACGGCTTCTCTTGTTGCTGGAGGCCGACGGGAACTTTCCCGCCGACGCGGGCCGGCTCCGCTTTCGGATCGCGGCGGTCCGGTCCGAATTGGAGCTTTTGAACCGTTTGCTACAGTCGGAAGATCGGATCGTCGGAGTTCCATGGGCAGATCCCGGCCGCGCCAGTCAGGCACCCTGAGATAGTTCACCGCCCCCTGCAAATGGCTCCAGGAACGGACCGATCGGCGGCGCCTCCCACCCGGCCGTCGCGCAGAATCCCCGGTTCAGAAATGCCTTCTTGCCATATTTGAGCGGCCCACCGTCGGGCCCGTCGACCCGACCCCCGGCGGCCAGCAGCACGGCGTGGCCGGCGGCCGTGTCCCATTCGCTGGTCGGCGACAAGCGCGGGTAGATGTCCGCCTGCCCTTCCGCGACGATGCAGAATTTGAGAGACGATCCGACCGAAACATGGTCGCACAAGCCGATCGCCTCGGCGAGATAGTCGGCGGTCTGTTGGTTGAAATGCGATTTGGACGCGACCGCTGCCCGTTGTTCGCCAAGCGGCCTGCAGTGGATCGGCTTTCGCCTTCCGCCCTCCTCAAGGAACGCGCCGCTACCCGCTATACCCGCCCACAGCCGGTCGATCGCGGGCTGGTAGACGACGCCTAGGTGCGGCACGCCCTTGGCAATCAGGCCGATATTGACCGTATAGTCGTCACCGCCCCGGATGAATTCCTTGGTTCCGTCGAGTGGGTCGACCAGGAAATAGGTGTCGTCGTGCGCCGGGATTCGGCCCGCGCTGACTTCTTCCTCCGCAATCACTGGGACACCCGGCGCGGCCTGCCGAAGGAACTCCAGTATGATCCCCTCCGCGGCGCGGTCGCAGATGGTGACTGGCGACTGGTCGCACTTCGTCTCGATTTCGAACCCAGCTTCGACCAGTTTCAATATTTCGGCGCCGGCCGCGCGAGCGGCGACGACCAATGCTTCCAGCAATGCCTGCTCGTTTTCGATCAACGGGGAGCCATCCGTATGCCGCCGTCGAGGCGGATGCTTTCGGCATTGAGATAGCTGTTCTCGACGATGAACACCGCGAGACGAGCATATTCCTCGGCCTGGCCGAGCCGTTTCGGGAATGGCACCTGCGCCGCCAGCGCTTCCTGGACGTTGGGCGGCATCATCGCCACCATCGGCGTCTTGAACACGCCCGGAAGGATGGTGTTCACCCGTACGCCGTCGTTCATCAGGTCGCGGGCGATCGGCAAGGCCATCCCGAGCACGCCCGCCTTCGATGCCGAATAGGCCGCCTGGCCGATCTGCCCGTCCTGCGCGGCGACGCTGGCGGTGTTGATGATCACCCCGCGTTCGCCATCCTCCTGCGGCTCGGCCTGGACCATGCCATAGGCCGAATGGGAAATGCAGCGGAATGTCCCGATCAGGTTGATGCCAATCGCCAGCTCGAACTGGTTCATTGGATATTTCTTGAGTTCGCCCGTCGCCTTGTCCTTGCCGACGGTCTTCACGGCGTTGGCAACGCCGGCGCAATTGACCAGGATCTGCTCCTGACCATGGGCAGCACGCGCCTTTTCGAAGGCCGCCGCGACCTTCTCGTCGCTCATCACATCGACTTCGCAGAAGATGCCGCCGATCTCTGCCGCGACCTTCTCACCCTTGTCGGCGTCGCGGTCGAAGATGGCGACCTTGGCGCCCTTGGCGGCCAGCGCCCGCGCGGTCGCTTCGCCAAGTCCCGATGCGCCGCCGGTGACGACTGCTGCTGTTCCGTCGATCTTCATGCTCTCACCTCAGTTCAACATTTGCGGCCGTCATTGCGAGGAGCGAAGCGACGAAGCAATCCAGAAAATGGCTGGCTTGCTTCGCTGCGCTCGCAATGACGAATTAGTTGTCCGCCTTCACCACCGCCAGCACGGCATCGACTTGCACCTGCGCGCCAGCCTTTGCGTTCAATTCGGCGACCACTCCATCGAACGGTGCGACCAGTCCATGCTCCATCTTCATGGCTTCAAGGGTCAGCAAACGTTGTCCCTTTGAAACCTTTTCGCCTTTGGATATGTCAACGTTGGTCACCTTGCCCGGCATGGGCGCGACGATTGCACCGTCGGCTGCCGCGGCCCCGACGCTGCCGCGCGATGAGCGGTTGAATTCATAAGCCTGGCCTTCGTAGAAGACGACGACCCGCTCCTCATCGCGAAAGCCGGATACGGCAGCCAGGGGCTCGCCATCTTCCAGATCCACCCGGCGGAACTGGCCCGCCCTGCCCAGCGCAACGCCGAGACTTGGGCCGGCATTGAGCCGGAAGCCGGTAAGGTCACCGAGAGTGTCCTCTTCATCCTCTGCAGTCGCGACTGCCGCGGCTCCGCGCCAGATCGCCTCGTCCGGTTCGGGATCGGGCACCAGCTCATCCAGCTTGCGTTCGATAAAGCCGGTGTCGAGCCGCGCTGACCCAAAATCCCGGTCGAGAAGTGCGCCGAACAGGAAGCCGGCGTTCGTCTTCACCGGCCACACTTCGACTTCGTCGAGAATGGAGGCGAGCTCGCCGATCGCCTCGGCCCGGTCATCGCCCCAGGCGACCAGCTTGGCAATCATCGGATCGTAGAAGGCCGAAATCGTATCGCCTTCCTCGACGCCGGTTTCGATCCGGCCTTCGTCGCCCAGGTCGAAATGCTCGAGCCGTCCGACGCTCGGCAGAAAACCCTTGGCAGGATCCTCGGCATAAAGGCGCGCTTCGATCGCATGGCCATT
>DASTVY010000314.1:0-3908 GCA_035758865.1 Sphingomicrobium sp.
CCCGACATCCTTGTCCGCCGATGGAACTTTGGATCGGTCGAGAAGTCCGATTTGCACCAGATATTCCGGCGTGATCGATAGCGCGATGAAATCGCCGATCGCCTCGTGGAACCCTCCATTGGCTCCGTTCAGATAGAGATAGGGCTGCTGGTTATAGGCGCGCTGATAATAGTTGTGGCCCAGTTCGTGGTGAATGGTGACGAAATCGTCGCCATTGACCTTGGTGCACATCTTGATGCGCAAATCATCCTTATTGTCGAGGTCCCAGGCCGAGGCGTGGCACACCACTTCGCGATCGCGAGGTCGGACGATCTGACTGCGATCCCAGAAAGATGCTGGGAGCGGTGCGAAGCCGAGCGAGGAGTAGAACCCCTCACCCATTTTGACCATCGCCACCGGGTCCTTCTTCTTTGCCTCCAGCAATTCGCCGACGTCAAAGCCGAGATCGCCTGCGCCTTTCGGCGCGACGATGTCGTAGATATTGCCCCATTCCTGGGCCCACATATTACCAAGCAGATCCGCGCGGATCGGCCCCGTGGCCGGCTGGATCGAATTGCCATATTTCTGATTGAGCTTGGTCCGCGTATAGCAATGGAGCTGTTTGTAGAGCGGATCGAGTTCGCCCAGCAGCCGGTCGTACATCGCCACGAATTCCTCGGGCGACATGTCATATTGCGAACGCCACATTGCTCCCGTGTCGGCGTAGCCCAGCTCCTTCGCGCCGGCGTTGGCAATCTCCACGAGCCGCGCATAATCCTGCCGCATCGGTCGACCGGTCGTCTCATGCCAGCTTTGCCAGATTTCCGCAGTCTGCTTGGGATCGCGCAGCGTTCCCATCAGCGCTTCGGCATCGTCGCCGGTAATTTCCTTGCCATTGTGGCGTGCGCGTCCCTTGGCGTAGGCCGACTGAAGGCGCGTCGCGAGTTCGTTGAGCTGGGCCGCCGCACCTGGCGTCTGAGGAGCCGCAAGAACCAGCCCACCGCGAAGAATGTTGAGCTTGCGCGCCGTATCGAAGTCAAGATCCGGCACTTGGGCAAATTTGGCCGCATCAGTCGCGTATTTGACCCCCTTCTCAGTGCCGATCGTTCCGAAATAGGCGGCCAGAGCGTCCGTATCGTCGTTGATGTAGGTGGCGTTGACCCAGGCTGCGCGGCCCCCGATCACGCTGAGGTCGAAGAGATCCTTTTCGACAGCGGCAATAAAGGCGCGAGCGCCTTCGGCGGTCATCGGATAGCCGCCGGCGGCTGTAACCGGTGAAGCGGCAGATGTTTCGGTCGGCACGGTGGCCGCCATCTGGGCCGGCGGTGTGGAAGCGCAGCCTGCAAGCGCCAGCGTTACAAGCGATACGGAAGCAGCAAATTTCGTCATGAGGCGTCCTAGTCCCAAGTCTGTGTTTCTGGTTGTCGCGTGGCGCTAGGACTGGAACTTGCCAGCCCATTTCGTCAAGCGGATGTTTGGCTTCGTCAGGCGGCAGTGAGGACGCTGACTAAAACTAGATGCAAGCCATCAAGCTCCAAGGTAGCGCGCAATCGCGTCACCAAACTCCGGCTTGGTGACCGAACTCATATGGGTCCCCGGGACCTCGACATATTGAGCATTGGGCAGGATCGATGCCAGTTCCGGCGCCGAGCCATTATCGTCGTCTTCGGCGCCGCACACCACAAGTGTCGGCATGGTGAAGGCGTCGATGAGACCATGTTTGTCCTCGCGGTCACGCATCGTTCCAAGCAATAAGCGCGCCGCCTCCCGATCGACCTTCATTGTCTTCATGAACTGGACTGCAAACCAATGCGGGTCGCCTCGGCTGACCTGATCGAACTTGTCGATCGCATCCGTGTAGAACTTGCTCCGACGATCCCAATTGGTCAGCACGCTGAGACCCGTCCCCGAAAGGATCGCGCGCCGCGGCCGTAAGCCGCCGATCACGCCTTCAATCACCGTCCGGGCTCCGAGTGAGAAGCCGCCAAGGTCAAAATCGCTGATCTCCAAATGCTCAATCAGCTCGTTGAGGTCGCGGACCAGAACCAGCTGCGGATAATGGACCTGCTCGTGCGGCTTGCCGCTAAGGCCATGGGCCCTAAGATCGGGCATGATCACGCGGAAGCCCTGGGCAGCGATACGTTCCGCATGGCCGAATTTGATCCAGTTCATCTGCGCGTCGGAAAACAGGCCGTGCAGCAGGATCAGTGGCCGTCCCTCGCCTACTTCGCGCCAGGCCAGCTGGATGCCGTCGGAGGAAGTGAATTGATCGACGGTCTGTGTCATGCGGGCTCCGGGCTTTGCTCAAGTCGGCGAACGACTCGAAACACAACGATCAGCAGCCCGCAGAGCACCAGAACGGATGCTAACAGGAAAGCGCCGCCCGGCTGGCCGCGCTCGGCGCCGAACGCCAGCGCCTGGGTCATGGCGAGCGGCGCTACGATCGCCGCAACGCTGGCGATGCTGGCCATCCCGCCCTGCAGCGCGCCCTGATGCGACGCGTCGGTCATTCGCGACAGGAGCGCATTCATCGACGGCCACACAAATCCCTGGAGCGCCGAGATGAAGATGATCGTGTAGATGACCCAGTCCTCGGTCGCGAAGACATAAGCGAGGAAGGAAAGCCCGCCGACGACCATGCCGATGACGACGGTCATGGCCTCGCCATAGCGGGCGATCGCCCGGCCGGTCCCAAATCCCTGCACCACCGCCATGGCCAGTCCCGCCGCGGCAAGCGACCAGCCGATTTCGGCAGCGTCCCATCCATGCGCGATTTCCGCCCAGAACGCCCAGGTCGCCGGGTAGACGAAATGCGCCGTTTGCCACAGCAGCGCTGCAACCAGCAGCGGTGTTGCGCCGCCGGCGTGGAACAGCGGCCGGAAGGCGCCGAAGACGTGTGCGTCGCGCCAGTGGAACGGGCGGCGCCGTTCTTCGGGCAGCGTCTCCGGCAGGCGCAGCGCGATCCACAGCGCGTTGGCGCCGGCCAGCACCGCCGCAACGATGAAGGGGGTGCGCGTTCCGAAGCCGGACAAGAGCCCGCCAATTGCGGGACCCAGGATGAAGCCCAGCCCGAACGCGGCGCCCATCAACCCGAACGTCGCACCGCGCTTCTCCGGTTCGGTCACGTCCGCAAGCACCGCGTTCGCCGGTCCATAGGTCGCACCGGCAATGCCGGCGATGACCCGTCCGACGAACAGCCATGCAAGCGTCGGCGCGGCCGCCATCATCAGATAATCAAGCCCGAAGGCGATCGCCGAAAAAAGCAGGACCGGCCGCCGCCCGAACCGGTCACCGAGATTGCCGAGCACCGGCCCGGCAAAGAACTGAGCGACGGCATAGGAGACCAGCATGTACCCGGCGATCCGCGTCGCGTCCGGGAGCGACACCTGGCCAAGGTGCACGATCAGCGACGGCAGGACCGGCAGGATGATGCCAAACCCGATCGAATCGATGAGCAGGATGGTGAGGACGATCGGTACCGCCGGGTGATGGAAGCGCATGCTAATCCGGCATTTTTCCGGTGGCGGCGACCCATTTGTCGACCAGCTTCTGATGCTCGTCGGTGCGATATTCGGGCAGCCCTTCCGTGTTGATCCATGCGCGGTGCATGCTTTCGACGCCGAAGTGATGCTTGGGTGTGAAGGTCGACGGATCGTCGAACGCGGCAATGGACAAGTCCATCTTGTCCGCGTCCTGCTTGAACATAAAGCCGAGCGACGTCCCGCAATTCGCGCAGAAGGGTCGGCGTGCGATGGGCGAGCTGTGGTACCAGTCGGGCTCGCTTTCCCACCTGACGCCATCCAGCTTCGCATTGACGAAGGCGATCGAGATCGAGCCGGTCGCCCGCTGACACATGCGGCAATGACAGAGATAGGCCTCGTCCGGCTCGACCGCCGCCTCGAACCGCACCTTCGCGCAAGCGCAACCGC
>DASTVY010000196.1:0-3080 GCA_035758865.1 Sphingomicrobium sp.
GCATCGGCCTCATCCGCATCGATATCTTCGATAGCGGTGATCGGGTGGGCCATCAAATTCTCCTCGGTCCTGTCCAGCCGTTGTCGCTATCGAACGTCGAACAATTTGCAGGGGAGCGCGCCGGCGTTTCCGTCGCATGCAACGAGCCCTGAATTTTTGCTTGCCGAGGGAAGGGATGTGCGGATGGTGGCTCGCACGTGTTCCGCGCTCAGCCCGCTGACGATCGTTGCCGTGGTGAAAGCCATGAGACTACCGCGCGCTCCCAACATGTCCGCCGAATTCGAACGCGGATCTGGCGCTGGCGTCATCGCGCCGGCGCCTGAGGTATGTGGGGTAGCGTCCTGCGCCATTTCGCGCGGCTCGTCCTTCTGTTATCGCAGAAGGAAGCCGGCAGACATCTGCCGGGGCCGTCCGGTCGACGCCAATGTCGGCGACGAGACGCCCAAAGAGATCGTTCATATGCCCCTCACCAGCCCCGCACTCTTGGCAGGTTAATCTCATATTAGGCAGGCAAAACTTGAGAACACAAGCGCCGCCGACAAAAGTGACGATGCGTTGTTGCTTTCATGCATCAGCGGCACCGCGCATTCTTCGCTTATTCCAAACTCGCGTGTCCGCGCAAGCGTGGGGATGCGAACGCTGTGATCAGCGGATACAATATGACAAGCTCGGTGATTGGCTCGATCAGTCGCGATACGTGAGTTCGTATGCCAGTCCAGCGGCTCACCGTGCAAGATAATAGCCACCGGTTATCATCGGCGGGAATATGAGATGAGCGACCTCGATCATGACGGCACCATCTTCGTTGGCAGGAGTTCCAAGCCCGAAGTCCTGACTCTTGCGCTGGCCAACCGCCACGGGCTTGTGACTGGCGCAACCGGGACCGGGAAGACGGTGACCTTGCAGGTTCTGGCCGAAGGCTTGTCGCGCGCGGGCGTCTCGGTCTTCGCCGCGGACGTCAAGGGCGACCTGTCCGGCGTGTCGGAAGCGGGCGAAGCCAAGGAGGCGTTCGTCACGCGCGCCAAGAGCCTTGGATTCGACTACGAGCCCGACCAGTTTCCGGTTGTGTTCTGGGATTTATTCGGGGAGCAGGGGCACCCGATCCGCGCCACCATCTCCGAGGTGGGACCGCTGCTGCTGTCGCGTCTCATGGATCTCAACGATGTTCAGGAGGGGGTGCTCAATATTTGCTTCCGTGTTGCCGACGAGCAGGGGCTGCTGATCCTCGATCTCAAGGATCTGCGGGCGACGCTCGGCTTCATTTCGGACCATGCCGCCGAGCTGACGGTTCAATACGGAAACGTGTCGAAGGCGACGATCGGCACCATACAGCGCCAGCTTCTGGTCCTGGAGAACCAGGGCGGGAGCAAGTTCTTTGGCGAGCCTGCGCTGGCGCTGAAGGATTTCATCCGCACCGACCGGGATGGACGGGGCTTCATCAATATCCTGGCGGCCGACAAGCTGATGGAGAGCCCACGGCTTTATGCCACCTTTCTGTTGTGGCTGCTCTCCGAGCTGTTCGAGGAATTGCCGGAGGTCGGCGATCTGCCCAAGCCCAAGCTTTGCTTCTTCTTCGACGAAGCGCATCTGCTGTTCACCGATGCGCCGAAGCACCTCCTGGACAAGATCGAGCAGGTGGTTCGCTTGATCCGTTCGAAAGGCGTCGGGGTCTATTTCGTCACGCAAAATCCGCTCGACGTGCCGGACAAGGTCCTCGCCCAGCTCGGTAATCGCGTGCAGCATGCCTTGCGGGCGTTCACCCCTCGCGACCAGAAGGCGGTACGGGCGGCGGCAGAGACCTTTCGCCCCAACCCCAAGCTCGACACCGCCAAAGTGATCATGGAGCTCGGCAAGGGCGAGGCGCTGGTGTCCTTCCTCGAAGGCAACGGCACGCCCTCGATGGTGGAGCGGTGTACGGTCCGTCCGCCCTCCGCGCGGCTCGGGCCGATCACGCCGGAAGAGCGCAAGGCGCTGATCGCCCAGAGTCCGGTGAAGGGCAAGTACGACCACGCGATCGATTCCGAATCCGCCTACGAAGTGCTGCAGCGGCGCATGCAGTCCGGCGCTGCCGATGGGCCGCTGGCGCCACCGCACTCGCCGGGAATGCCGGAGGAAGCGCCGCGTTCCGGCGGGCTCGGCGCCGTGCTGGGCGGCCTGAGCGAGATGCTGGGGGGCATTTTCGGCACCAGTCGTCCGCGCGGAAAGCGCCTTTCCACCGGCCAGGTCGTTGCGCGCGAGGTCACCCGCTCGGTCACCAACCGCGTGGCAGGCCAGATCGCCGCCGATATCGGAAAGTCGCTCGGGGGCAAGATGGGCAGCTCGGTCGGCCGCGCCATCGTGCGCGGGACCATGGGGGGCATCTTGCGGCGATGATCACCTTGGTGGCGTCTGGTCGGTGGCTTCGGCGACCGGCCGGTCACCTTGGCGAACTCGATCGCTTGAGGCCGGCGCATCATCATTCCTCCTTGTTTGCAGGGCGCTTATCTCGCAAGTGATGACCGCGCTCGAAACATAACCAACGCCAGAGCCATGACATGACCCCCTCGCAAGCGCTTCCTGCCGTGCTGCAGAAAATCGACGCCGAACTCGACCAAAGTCTCGAGCGGCTGTTCGAGTTCCTGCGCATCCAATCGATCTCGACCGATCCGGCCTACAACAAGGAATGTCAGGCCGCCGCCGACTATGTGGCCAAGGACCTGTCCGGAATCGGCTTCCAGACCAGCATCCGCCAGACCGACGGGCACCCCATCGTCGTGGGCAAGGGCGGCGGCGGAAGCAACGACAAGAGCCCGCGCGTCCTGTTCTACGGTCACTACGACGTGCAGCCGGTCGATCCGCTTGATCTTTGGGATACGCCGCCTTTCACGCCGCGCATCGCGACCCTGCCCGACGGCCGCAAGGTCATCGTTGCGCGCGGAGCCTGCGACGACAAGGGCCAAGTGATGACCTTCGTCGAGGCGTGTCGCGCATTCGTGGCGGTGACCGGGCGGTTGCCGCTGCCCATCACCATGATGATCGAGGGCGAGGAAGAGTGTGGCTCCAACCACCTGTTTGGCTTCGTCAAGGACAACGCGGAGGAG
>DASTVY010000038.1:0-2895 GCA_035758865.1 Sphingomicrobium sp.
GGGGATGAAATCCTCGAGCTCCGGACCCACCGGACGGATCAACAGCTGACGAATGAACAGCGAATGCCAGGCCAGCTCGGTGTAGACGCGGGTTTTTATCCGGTATTTCGGGTCGGCGCCGCCGTAGAGATCCTGCGCGAACAGCGTCTTGCCGCGCGCATGCGCGATGAAATCGTCGTAGAGCAACTGGAAGTTGGCCTGAGTAATCTTGCGATTGCCGTCCCACCAGACCGTGTTCTCGGTCAGTGCATCGACGACCGTATGCTTGTCCTTGGGCGAGCGCCCGGTGTGCACGCCGGTCTCCGCGCAGATCGGACCGCCCTCGATGATCGAGGCCTCCCCGGCTGCGATGGCGTGTTCGTAGAGCGTGGGCGCGGTCAGATTCCAATGCACCGCGCTCAGGCCCTCGAAGCCGAATTTATCGGCGCCGTAGGCGCTATTTCTCAAACCCGTTTCCTGCACGAAAGACCTCCACGACGCATCCGGCCGGCACCGGACCCACTCCAATCTCGACGGCTATGCTGATGATAGCGCCCGTTCCCCGATCCCGCGACCTATAATTGGCATCGAGCGCCCTGCCAAGGTGGCACAGCGGGAACGGGTGTCGCCGACGATGTGGCAGTCATACGCGGCGTCCTAAGGTGCCCGACGCCATGTTGCGCCGCAGCGCAATCTCATTCCGCCAGTCCCTTGCCGACGAGCCACTTCTGAATGAGATCGGCCACCTGGTCACTATTCTTGTCCATCATGACCATGTGGGAATTTCCCCTGATACCAGCGTCCGGCAGGTCGACGATTTCGATGCTGCCGCCAGCGGCCTTGAGCGCGGCGGCGTAATCGACACCGCCCTGACGAATCTTCGACCAGCGCGGATGGTCCTTGGCGTTGTCGCCGTACACGACGAGGATCGGCGTATTCTTGATCGCAGCCACTTTGCTGCGGTCGCCGCCGAGCGTCGGCTCAACCGCGACCAGCGCCTTGACCTTGTCGGGTCGCGCTTCGAGCGCCTTGTAGCCGAACGAACCGGACTGGCTGTGGACCAGGACCACGCACGGGCAGACCTTGTCGACCAATGCGATATAGGCGGCCACGATCTGGTCGTCGGTGGTGAGCCAACGCGGTACGCCCTGTTTCATGAATTGATCGTAGGCCTCGGTCGGGAATTGCGTGCCCGGATAGGTCGCGCGCTTGCTCTTGTCGTCGTTCCACGAACCGGCCGGACCGATGCGAAAACGCTCCCAGGGATCGCCCTGCGGCAGCGCCACGGCCTCACCCTCGAAAGTACTGGTCCAGCCGGAGCGGCCGCGCTCGACCGCGTCGGAAATGTACGTGTCCCAGCCCTTGCGAATGAAATAATTGAGCCACCCGTCGCCACCGTCGGGCTTGGTCTCGTAGGTGACGCCGGTGAGCCCGCCGCCGTGCCACAGCAAGAGCGGCAACCGGCCCTTGCGGTTCTGCGGCAGGAAGTACTGCACGTACATCTGCTCGACCTGGTACTTGCCATTCGGGTCCACCTTCGCCGGCACGCCGCCGGGTGTGAACACGACCTCCTTGATCGGCTGGCCCGTGATGTCGATGACGCGCCCTCCGACATGGAACGATCCCATGTCGCGCAAGGCGATCGGCTCCTTGGTTTGGGCGAACGCCGATGCCGCCACCAGGCTGAGCACTGCAACGATTGCTAACCGGCGCATGGCGCCCTCCCCTTTCGTTGTTGAAGTTTGCTCCCCGTGCGCGCTGACCGCGCTCACTCCACCAGACCTTTCCCCACCAGCCATTTCTGGATCACGTCGGCGATCTCGGCATTGTTCTTGTCTTGCATCAGCATGTGCGAATTGCCCTTGATGCCAAGGTCGGGGAGATTGATCACGTCGACGGTGCCGCCGCCGGCACGCACTGCGTCGGCATAGGCCAGGTCGACCTTCTTGAATGTCGCCCAGCGTGGATGCTGATCGACATAGTCGCCGAACAGCATCAGCACCGGAGTGTTCTTGAGCGCGGCGGCCTTGTCGAGATTGCCCGCGGTCGCCGACTCCACCGCGACGATCGCCTTGACCTTGTCCGGGCGCTGCTCCGCGACCTTGAAGCCAAACGCGCCGCCCTGGCTGTGCAGCAGCAGCACGCATGGGCAGACCTTGTCCACCAGCGCCACATAGGCGGCGATGATGGCGTCGTCGGTCGTCAGCCAGCGCGGCACCGACTGTTTCATATAGTTGTCGTAGGCCTCGACCGGGAATTGGCTGCCGGGCAGCACCCTGCGCTTGGCCGGATCCGGATTCCACGAGCCTTCGCCATCGCCGATGCGAAAGCGCTCGAACGGATCGGCATAGGTCAGGAAGGTCGGCTCTGAGGTCCAGACGTCGGGGGGCGCGAAGCCCGCACGTCCGCGCTCGACCGCGTCGGACACATAGACGTCCCAGCCCTTGCGCACGAACAGGTTGAGCCAGCCTTCACGCCCGTCCGGCGTGCTCTCGTAGGTGACGCCGGTCAGGCCGCCGCCGTGCCACATCAACAGCGGCAGCTTGCCCTTGCGTTGCTTCGGCAGGAAATATTGCACGTACATCTGCTCGACCATGTACTGACCGTTCGGGTCGAGCTTGGTCAGCGGACCACCGGGCTGGCGCACGATCATGCGCACCGGCTTGCCACTGACCTCAGCCACCCGGCCGCCGACATGGAACGAGCCCATGCCGCGCAGCACGATGTCCTCTTCGGCGGCGAAAGCGGGCGCCGCGGCGAAGCCAGCGACCATTGCGACGAGGCCGATCGCGACCGGGACACAATGCATGCTTTCCTCCCTGACCGTTCTGCAGTTCGTGCGCGATTGTCGCGCATCACGATGGCGCGCGCTATGGCCGCACGATGCACGACAAGATAAATGGAAGGACGGTGGGC
>DASTVY010000273.1:0-5060 GCA_035758865.1 Sphingomicrobium sp.
AGCACCCGGTCGGGCCGCCGCCGACGGTCGGTACCGATCGCTTTGCGCATATTATAGCTTGCGACGGTAATGGTCGGGGCGGAGGTCATTGCGCTGCCAACCCCCGCCGCATTCGCCGGTTCCTCAAACGTCGAGGTTGGCGACCGAGAGCGCATTCTCCTGGATGAACTCGCGGCGCGGTTCGACCACGTCGCCCATCAGCCTGGTGAAGATCTCGTCGGCGACATCGGCCTGGTCCGCCTCGACCCGGAGCAGCGACCGGTTGGACGGATCGAGCGTGGTTTCCCACAGCTGCTCCGCGTTCATTTCGCCAAGGCCTTTATAGCGCTGGAACTTGAGGCCCCTGCGCCCCGCTGCAAGGACTGCGTCGAGCAGCTCGGATGGCCTCGTAACCTGGATCGTCTTGCCCTTGAGTTCGGGCTCCTCCGCGGCCTCCGAAGCCTCTTCGCCTTCCTCCGACGACGTTTCCTGAGCGGCGGCCGACTGCTTGATGGCTTTCAGCTGGGCCGGAACGGCATAGGTGGTTGCCTGTTCGGCTGCCAACGCGTGCAATTTGCGGGCTTCGGTCGACGCGATGAACGACGGCTCGATGATGAAAGCGTCGGTCACGCCGCGCCACAACCGCTTCAGCAGATATCCGCCATCGGTGGAGAGTTCGCCGCTCCATTGGCCTTCCGGATCGCCTCGACCGAGCCATTCGGCGACCCAAGCGACGGCCTGGGCCCGCTTGGCATGGTCCAGCGAAGGGTCGAGCGCACCATTGATCGCAAGCGCTTCCAGCATCGCCGGGTCGAAGCGCTTGGGTGCGTAACGCATCAGGGTCCGGATCCGCCGGGCATGGTCGACCAGCGTCTTGAGGTCGCGGCCCGACCGTGGGCCCTCGGCCGTCTCCAGGATCATGCCTTCAAGGCCTGCTTCCTCGAGATAATCGTCGAGCGCCCCATCGTCCTTCAGATAGACCTCGGACCGGCCGCGCGCGACTTTGTAGAGCGGCGGCTGGGCAATGTAGAGGTGACCCTTCTCGATCAGTTCGGGCATCTGCCGGTAGAAGAAGGTCAGCAGCAGCGTCCGGATATGGGCGCCGTCGACGTCGGCGTCGGTCATGATCACGATCTTGTGATAGCGCAGCTTTTCGAGGTTGAATTCCTCGCGCCCGATGCCCGTGCCGAGCGCCTGGATGATCGTCCCGATCTCCTTCGACGACAGCATTCGGTCAAACCGCGCTCGCTCGACGTTTAGGATCTTGCCGCGCAGCGGAAGGATCGCCTGGTACTTGCTGTCGCGGCCCTGCTTGGCCGATCCGCCGGCCGAATCACCCTCGACCAGGAACAGCTCGGAAAGCGCCGGATCCTTTTCCGCGCAATCGTGAAGCTTGCCCGGCAGAGACGCGATGCCCATCACCGACTTGCGACTCGCCTCGCGCGCCTTGCGGGCCGCTTCGCGCGCTGCGGCGGCGTCGATGACTTTCTGGACGATCGAGCGCGAGTGGGCCGGATTCTCCTCGAGCCATTCGGCCAGCTTGTCGGCCATCAGGCTTTCGAGCGGCTGTCGGACTTCTGAGCTGACCAGCTTGTCCTTGGTCTGGCTGCTGAACTTCGGATCGGGCAGTTTGACGGAGACGATCGCTGTCAGGCCCTCGCGCATATCCTCGCCGGTCAGGTTGATCTTCTCGCGCTTCAGGATTCCCGACTTGTCGGCATAATTGTTGAGCGTGCGGGTCAGCGCCGCACGGAAGGCGGCGAGATGCGTACCCCCGTCGCGCTGCGGGATGTTGTTGGTGAAGCAGAGGACGTTTTCGTAATAGCTGTCGTTCCACTCGAGGGCGACGTCGATGCCGATATCATCGCGCTGCCCATGGATGGCGATCGGGTCGGGGAACAGCGGCGTCTTGGCGCGGTCGAGATATTTGACGAAGGCAGCGATCCCGCCCTCGTAGAACAGCTCATGCTCGACCCGGTCGGCGTGGCGCGCATCCACCAGCACCAGCCGGACGCCGGAATTGAGAAATGCCAGCTCGCGAAAGCGATGCTCGAGCCGCTCGAAATCGAACTCGACGATCTTGAAGGTTTCGGCCGACGGCAGGAAGGTGACCCTGGTCCCCTTCTTGCCTTCGGGCGCCTTGCCGGTGACCTTCAAGGGCGCCTCGGCATCGCCGTTGCGGAAGCGCATGAAATGCTCCTCGCCCTCGCGCCAGATGGTGAGGTCGAGCCATTCGCTAAGCGCATTGACGACGCTGACGCCGACGCCGTGCAGGCCGCCCGACACCTTGTAGGCATTGTCGTCGCTGGTGTTTTCGAACTTACCGCCGGCGTGGAGCTGGGTCATGATGACCTCGGCCGCCGACACGCCTTCCCCGGGGTGGATCCCGGTCGGGATGCCGCGGCCGTTGTCCTCGACGCTGACCGATCCGTCGGGGTTCAGCGTGATCAGGATCCGGTCGCAATGGCCGGCCAGCGCTTCGTCGATGGCATTGTCGCTGACCTCGAACACCATGTGATGCAGGCCCGACCCGTCGTCGGTGTCGCCGATGTACATGCCGGGGCGCTTGCGCACCGCATCCAGGCCTTTCAGGACCTTGATGCTCTCGGCGCCATATTCATTCTGGTTGGGATCGGTTGCCATGGTTCTCAGATAGGGAGGAAAGTCGCAAAAGTCTCATGGATTCGCGCGTACGCGTACACGCGCGCGCGAAGAAGGCGGAGAAGCCACGTGCCGCGAATGGCAGATGGCTTCCCCGATTGGAAGGTGCGTCAGCCCTGGGCGCGCTGGAAGCGGCCGGGACCGCCGCGGCGACCGCGGAATGGGCGCTTTCCGGCCCCGCCCTCGGGGCGGTGCGCAGGGTGACCCCCCGCACGCTGCGGATGCCGCTGGCCATCCTGACGCGGGGCGCTGCCATGACGCGGCCCATTGCGTTCGCCATAGGCCGGACGCGGCGCATCTTCGCGACGCTGCTGCCCATGCGCGGGCCGCTCCTCGTCGCGGCGGCGGTCGCGGCCATTGGCGCCCGTTGCCTGGATCGTGGCGCGTGGCGCGGCGGGGCGAGCATGACGATGTCCGCCGTCACGGCGACCTCCGCCGAACCCGCCACGGCCGCCACGCTCTTCGCGCTGCGGTGTCGGCAGCTTGAGCGCCTTGAAAGCCTGGGCGGCGGCGAGGAAGCCTTCCGGCAGCGGAGTTTCCGGCAACTTCTGGCGGATCAACCGCTCGATATCGCGCAAGTTGACGCGCTCGTCATGGGCGCAGAACGCGATCGCGGCGCCATCCGCGCCGGCACGCGCGGTGCGGCCGATGCGGTGGACATATTGCTCGGGAACGTCGGGCAGGTCGAAGTTGACGACATGGGCGACGCCCGGGATGTCGATCCCGCGGGCGGCGATGTCGGTCGCGATCAGCACCGGCGCATGGCCGGACTTGAACGCGGCGATCGCGCGTTCGCGCTGCGGCTGCGACTTGTTGCCGTGGATCGCCATGCTCTCGATGCCGGCCGCGGCCAGCTGGCGGACGATCTTGTCGGCGCCATGCTTCGTCCGGCTGAACACTAAAGTCCGCTCGAGGCCCGTCTTTTGCAGGAACATGGTGAGCAGCGCGGCCTTCTCGGCCTGGTTCACATGGGTGACGCTCTGCTCGATCCGTTCGACGGTGGTCGCCGCCGGGGTCACCGCGACCTCGGTCGGATTGGTCAGATAAGCATCGGCGAGCTGCTTGATCGCCTTCGGCATGGTGGCCGAGAAGAACAGCGTCTGGCGCTGCTTCGGCACCAGGCCGACGATCCGCTTCAACGCATGGATGAAGCCGAGGTCAAGCATCTGGTCGGCCTCATCAAGCACGAGGATCTCGAGCCGCGACAGGTCGATCGCACGCTGGTCGACCAGGTCGAGCAGGCGGCCGGGGGTAGCAACGAGCACGTCGAGGCCGCGGGCGACCTCGCGCACGCTCTTGAAGTTGGAGACGCCGCCGAACACCGCGCCGACGCTGAGGCGGATGTTGCGGGCATAGCCGCGCGCGCTGTCGGCAATTTGTGCCGCAAGTTCGCGCGTGGGAGCCAACACCAGCATGCGGATCCGCGCCGGGATCGGGTGCTGGCGGTTGGCGGCAAGCCGGTCGAGCGAAGGCAGCATGAAAGCCGCGGTCTTGCCGGTGCCGGTCTGGGCGATGCCCAGTAGGTCGCGGCCGGTCAGGACCGTCGGAATGGCTTGCGCCTGGATTGGCGTCGGCTGCGAATAGTTTTTCGAAGCAAGCGCGTCGAGGAGGGGCTGCGAGAGCCCTAGGTCGGCAAATTTGGTCAAGAAATAAGTCCAATATGCAAGGCGAGCATCCGCGCCAAAAATTGGCACGGACCCGCCGGGGTTGGTTGAGCACCCCGCGTGAAAAGGAGAGCATGAAAGCTGGTCGAGACGCGGGCCGGGACCTCCAAAAGAGACCGATCACGCCGCTTGCAAGGCGTCTCGTGTTGCAGTGCAATATAGAAAGAAAATGAAGAAAGTCCAGTCAGGCCGCTGAAATTGTTCCGGCATCGACATGAAAGCGGGTCGCCGGCGCGCTAATTGCGTCGAACAGTGAAGCCTCGGTCGCCGTCATCCACACCTGGCCTCGATTGCCCAGTCGGGCGAATAGCGCGGCGCGGCGTTCCGGATCGAGATGGGCGGCGACTTCGTCGAGCAGCAGGATCGGGGGCGCAGCGCGACGATGCGCAACCAGTTCGGCATGGGCCAGGACCAGGCCGAGGAGCAGCGCCTTCTGTTCGCCGGTCGAACCGCGAGCTGCGGGCTGCGCCTTGGCCACATGGATGACGGTTAGGTCCTGACGGTGGGGACCCTCGGTCGTTCGGCCTGCGGCTGCGTCGCGGCTTCGATTGAGCCTTAGCAAATGCCCAAGGTCGCCGGTCTCCCGACCTTCGAGTGTCAGGGCAGCACGCGGAAAGTCATCGTCGGGCAGATTGGCCATTGCCCCAGTCAGCGCGGTGACAGTTCGAGTTCGCGCCTCGCTGAGATCCACGCCATGCTCGGCCATCTGGCCTTCCAGCGCCGTCAACCAGGCCGGGTCAGGCGGTGCGGGATCGG
>DASTVY010000309.1:0-2260 GCA_035758865.1 Sphingomicrobium sp.
GGCCGTCCGGTCTTACGTGTCCCTCGATCAGTGCTGGCCTGCTTCGCAATCCCGCACTGCTCTCGGTGCTTTGGGATGGATGCCCGACGTGGATTCGAACCACGATTGACGGAGTCAGAGTCCGTAGTCTTACCATTAGACGATCGGGCAACTTGGTTAGCCGGGCGGGCAGATAGAAAGCCCCATCCTAAGTGTCAACGGCAATGGTCCTATTTCCAACCCGTTACGACCGGTTGCTTCCAAAAGCTCATTCAGGTTAAGTTGGACCCAAGTCAGCCGCCGGTATCCCCCGGGGGTGAAGGATAGAATGGGCGTGGGTGATGGCGCAGCAAGTCGCCAGTACGCCGAGTCCGGCGTTCAGCGGACCGGCAGGCGGAAATCCGCCAGTCCCCAGGAGGGGACATCATCGGGACATATATGGCGCACTCGACCTCGGCACGAATAATTGCCGGCTGTTGATCGCGCGACCCAGCGATGGCGGGTTCACCGTCCTCGATGCCTTTTCGCGCATCGTCAGGCTGGGTCACGGGCTGTCGGTTCGAGGCAAGCTTAGTCAGGAATCGATGGATCGCGCGGTCGAGGCGCTGTCGATCTGCGCGGACAAGCTGCGGCGGCGTCATGTAACGCTGGCGCGCTCTGTGGCGACCGAGGCATGCCGCCGTGCGGTCAACGGGCGGGATTTCGTCTCCCGAGTGAAACGCGAAACCGGAATTGCGCTGGAAATCATTTCTCCGCACGAAGAGGCGCGGCTGGCAATGCTTGGCTGCCACAAGCTGCTTGAGCCCGGTGACGGGCCGGCGCTGATCTTCGACATCGGAGGCGGCTCGACGGAGTTGGTGCTTGTCGAGCAGGGCGAGACGGCGCCGCGCATTCGCGCATGGTGGTCTGCGCCATGGGGCGTTGTCTCTCTGACGGAGAGCGAGGGCCGGGAAGCGATTGAGGGCAAGGACAGGGTCGCGGCCTATGCCCGAATGCGCGAGCGCGTACTTCGGAGCTTCGCCCATTTCGTGGAAATGCTCCCCGACAAGCTGGAGAATGTTCGACTGCTGGGCACCAGCGGCACGGTCACGACGCTTGCAAGCGTCCATCTCGCGCTGCCTGCTTACGATCGTCGGCTGATCGACGGCCTCCATGTGCCGGTCGGCGACATGCGGCGAATCTCGACCATGATTGCCGAAATGGATTTCGGGCAGCGTAGCGGTCTCCCCTGCATCGGCACCGAGCGCGCCGATATGGTGGTGGCCGGCTGTGCCATTCTGGAAGCGATTCTCGATATCTGGCCGGCGGACACGCTTGGAATCGCCGATCGCGGCATCCGCGAAGGCATCTTGCGTTCGCTCATGGCTCGGGACGGATATTTGCTGTGAACCGCAGTGGGCAGGGCCCCAGGCAAAGGCTGAGGACCGCAAAGGGGCGAAAAGTCAGCTCGACTCGTTGGCTGGAGCGGCAGCTCAACGATCCCTACGTTAAGCGAGCCAAGGCCGAGGGCTATCGCAGCCGGGCGGCCTACAAGCTGCTGGAGCTCGACGAGAAATATGGTTTGCTTAAAGGCGTGAAGGCCGTGGTCGACCTTGGCATTGCGCCGGGAGGCTGGAGCCAGGTTGTGCGCCGCCGTTCGCCCCACGCAGCAGTTGCCGGCATCGACCTGCTTCCAACCGATCCGATCGATGGAGTCGCGATCCTTCAGATGGATTTCATGGACGATGAGGCGCCGGCCCGGCTGAAGGAGGCGCTCGGAGTCGAGCATGCCGACCTCGTCATGTCCGACATGGCGGCGAACACCGTCGGCCATCCGCAGACCGATCATTTGCGGACCATGGCGCTGGTGGAGGCCGGCATGGAGTTTGCGACGGAGGTTCTGAAGCCGGGCGGTGCCTATGTCGCCAAGGTGCTGGCCGGAGGTGCGGACAACAATCTGGTCGCTGCCCTGAAACGGCATTTCGCCACTGTTAAGCACGCAAAGCCGCCCGCGAGCCGCAAGGATTCATCCGAATGGTATGTCATCGCCCAGGGCTTCAAGGGGCGAATTCAACAGGAAAGCTGACTTAATGGCCTATCTGCTGCTGAAGGCCCTCCTGTCGGGCTTGATCGTCGCTACCGCTTCGGAAGTCGCGCGGCGCTGGCCGGGAATCGGCGGACTGATCGTTTCGCTGCCCCTCGTGTCGTTGCTCACCTTCCTTTGGGTCTGGAAAGATACCGGGGATGGCGAGCGGATCTCCCAACTGTCGCAAAGCACATTCTGGTTCTTCCTTCCGTCGAT
>DASTVY010000330.1:0-6929 GCA_035758865.1 Sphingomicrobium sp.
TCATCGGCAGGCCGGCGTCGCCCGGGTTGAACCAATATCCATGCCAGCCGGGCTTGGTCCGCATCAGAATGGCGAGCTCGACTTCGCCCCCGGGGACTGCCGGACCCTCGGCAACTAGTTCGGGCTTGATGGCGTTCTCGCGCGGCGCCAATTGCGCGGCGGCGGGCGCGACAGGTGAGAGCAATGCCAACAGGAACAGGATTAGTCGCAACTCTGCCCACCCCATCGCGTCACCCTGAACTTGTTTCAGGGTCTATTGCGGAGAAGGAAACTGCACTTCACGAAAATGGACGCTGAAACAAGTTCAGCATGACGGATTGCCGGGGGCAATTCGACAGGCGGAACTCAGCATGACTCGTTAGTCCAAATTCGGCCTCAGCCACCTCGCTGCCGTTTCCACATCCGCCTCGCGCCGGCTTGCATAATCTTCAAGCTGGTCCTGGCCGATACGCGCGACGCCGAAATAATTGCTGTCGCGATGCCCGAAATAGAAGCCGGAAACGGCCGAGGTCGGTAGCATCGCAAAATTCTCGGTCAGCGAGACTTCGCCCGGCGATCCGCCGAGCAAGTCGAACAGAATCGGCTTCAGCGAATGATCCGGACAGGCCGGATAGCCGGGCGCCGGACGGATTCCTTGATATTTCTCGCGGATGAGCTCCGCATTCGAGAAATGCTCGTCGGCATAGTCCCACAGCTTGTTTCGCACATGGGCGTGAAGGACCTCGGCAAAGCTCTCCGCGAGCCGGTCAGCCAACGCCTTGAGCAGGATGTCATCATAATCGTCGACCGTCTGCTTGAACCGCTCGAGGTGCGGCTCCAGCCCGTGGATCCCGACTGCGAAACCGCCGATCCAATCCTCACCGTCCGGGTCGATGAAGTCGGCCAGGCACATGTTGGGCCGCCCTTCCCGCTTTTTGACCTGCTGGCGAAGGAAGGGAACGCGGGTCCAGTCGTTTCCGACGAGAATAAGAACGTCATCACCTTCCCGCTTGCAGCGCCACAGGCCAACCGTCCCCTTGGGGGTCACCCAACGCTCGGCGATGATCTGGTCGAGCATCGCCTGCGCATCCTCGAACAGGCTCCGCGCGCTCTCGCCTACCACAGGGTCGTCGAGGATCGCCGGATAAGTCCCGGCCAGTTCCCATGCCCTGAAAAAGGGCGTCCAGTCGATCGAGGCCTTGAGGTCCTTCAGCGGCCATTCGCCGAAGTGATGAAGGCCCGGGTACTGCGGCGGAGATGCCTTGCCTGACGGGTCGAAAGCCAGTCCATTGGCCCGCGCTTCGGCGAGGGTCGCCAGCTCGCTATGACCGCTTCGCTCCCGCGCCTTGCGAATCTTGTCATAGTCCTCTGCGGTCGTGTCGAGCAGCGGGGTTCGCTGGGTGTCGGACACCAGCGATGACGCTACGCCGACCGCGCGGCTAGCGTCGAGCACGTGGATCACTGGTCCCTGGTAGGCCGGATCGATGCGCAGCGCCGTATGGACCTTGCTGGTCGTTGCGCCGCCGATAAGCAGCGGCAAGCGCATGTCCGCGCGCTCCATCTCTCCGGCGACCGTCACCATCTCGTCCAATGACGGCGTGATCAGCCCGGAAAGGCCGATCATGTCCGCCTTATTGTCGTTGGCGGCCTGCAAAATCTGCTGCCATGGCACCATGACGCCGAGGTCGATGACTTCGAAGCCGTTGCACTGGAGGACGACGCCGACGATGTTCTTGCCGATGTCATGAACGTCGCCCTTGACCGTGGCCATGACAATCCGGCCCTTGCCGTGGGTCGCCCCGGTCTTTTCCTTTTCCTCTTCAATAAAGGGAATGAGGTGGGCGACCGCTCGCTTCATGACCCGGGCTGATTTCACCACCTGCGGAAGGAACATCTTGCCCGAACCAAACAAGTCGCCGACCACGTTCATCCCATCCATCAATGGGCCTTCGATCACCTCGATCGGACGAGGAAAGGCCTGCCGTGCTTCCTCGGTATCTTCGACGATATGGGCGTCGATGCCCTTGATAAGCGCATGGCTGAGGCGCTGCTCGACTGGCCAGCCGCGCCATTCTGCCGCCTTTTTCTCTTCCGCCGCATCGGTCCCGCGGAATCGCTCGGCAAGCGTGACCAATCGTTCTGTCGCGTCGTCCCGTCGATCGAAAATGACGTCTTCGCAGGCCTCGCGAAGCTCGGGGTCGATTTCGTCATAGACGTCCAGCTGGCCTGCGTTGACGATCCCCATGTCCATTCCCGCGGGAATGGCGTGGAAGAGGAACACCGAATGCATTGCCCGGCGGACAGGTTCATTGCCTCGAAACGAGAAGCTCAGGTTCGATAACCCGCCGGAGATATGCACGTGCGGGCAGCGTGCCCGAATCTCCCGAGTTGCCTCGATGAAATCGAGCGCATAGCGCCGATGCTCGTCGATTCCAGTCGCCACGGCGAACACATTGGGATCGAAAATGATGTCTTCCGGCGGGAAACCGTCGGCCACGAGCAGCTTGTAGGCGCGCTCGCAGATGTCGACCTTGCGCTGCTTGGTGTCGGCCTGGCCGGTCTCGTCGAAAGCCATAACGACGACCGCAGCGCCATAGGTCCGGACCCGGCGTGCGGCCTTAAGGAACAGTTCTTCGCCTTCCTTCAAGCTGATCGAATTGACGATCGGCTTGCCCGACACGCACTGAAGCCCGGCTTCGATCACGCTCCATTTGGAACTGTCGATCATGACCGGCACTCGGGCGATGTCTGGCTCGGCCGCCAGGCGCTTCAGGAAGGTCGCCATGGCCTGTTCGCCGTCTAGCAGCGCCTCGTCCATGTTGACGTCGATGATCTGCGCGCCGGCTTCCACCTGGTCGCGCGCGACCGTGACCGCGGCGTCATAGTCGCCGGCCAGGACGAGCTTCTTGAACTTGGCGGAGCCGGTGACATTGGTCCGCTCGCCGATGTTAACGAAAAGCGCGCCCGCAGAGGCGCTCGAAAAATCATTCACGCGGCGATCACCATCGGTTCGAGGCCGGACAGCAGTGTATTGGACGTGCGCGCGGGTATTGCCCTCGGCCTTGCGCCTTCCGACGCATTGGCGATCGCGGCGATATGCGCCGGGGTCGTGCCGCAGCAGCCGCCGACGATGTTGACCAGCCCGTCTTCAAGCCACTCTCGGACTTGCGCTGCCGTCTCTTCGGCCGCCTCGTCATAACAGCCGAGCTCGTTGGGCAGGCCGGCATTTGGATAGGCCATGATCAGCGCATCCGCTTTTTGCGCCAGCGCTGCGAGGTGAGGCCTCAACTGCGCCGCACCGAACGAGCAATTCAGACCTATTGTCAATGGCTTGGCATGCCTTACCGTGGCCCAAAACCCCTCAACCGTGTGGCCGCTTAGATTGCGTCCCGAAAGGTCCGTCAGAGTCATCGAGATCATAATCGGAAGCTCGCGGCCCAGCGCCACTTCCGCTTCCAGCGCAGCCATGATCGCTGCCTTGCAGTTCAGCGTATCGAACACGGTTTCGATCAGGACGAAATCCACCCCGCCATCGACCAGCGCATCGATCTGTTCGCGGTAGACCGTTTTCACCTCCTCGAAGGTCACTTCCCGGAAGCCGGGATCGTTGACGTCGGGCGACAGCGACAACGTCTTGTTGGTCGGGCCGATCGCCCCGGCGACCCACAGTCGCCCATTCTTCGCGCTGGCTTCATCGGCGACCTGCCGGATGATGCGAGCCGCTTCCCGGTTAATGTCAGTGACCAGGCTTTCCGCGCCATAGTCGGCCTGACTGATCCGGTTGGCATTGAACGTATTCGTGGCAAGGATGTCCGCCCCCGACGCGACGAAGCTCTGGGCGATCTTCCGGACGACGTCCGGCCGAGTGAGGTTCAGCAGGTCATTGTTGCCGCGCTGGTCATGGTTGAGCGAGAGGTCGCCGCGGAAATCCTCTTCCTTCAGCCCTTCGCCCTGAATCAGCGTGCCATAGGCTCCGTCCTTGATGAGGATCCGTTTCGCGGCAGCCGCGCGAAGGTCCGACGCAGCACTCATGAGCGCACTCCCAACAAATGGCAGATGGCGTAGGCCAGTTCCGCCCGGTTCAACGTGTAGAAATGGAAATGCCGAACTCCGCCGGCATAAAGCTGGCCGCATAGTTCGCCGGCAATCGTCGCGGCGACCAGCTGTCGCGCCGCCGGAAGCTCGTCCAGGCCCTCGAAAAGCCGGTCCAGCCAATCTGGAATTGCGGCTCCGCACTGGCCGGCGAAACGGCGCGTCGTGGCCACGTTGGAAACCGGCAGAATGCCGGGGACGATCTCGATACCTGGCCGGATCGCCGCGACCCGGTCGCGGAAGCGAAGGAAGCAATCGGCCGAAAAGAAGAATTGGGTAATCGCCCGATCGGCGCCGGCGTCGATCTTCCGGAGCAGATTGTCGAGATCGCTTTCCGCGCAGTCGGAATCCGGGTGAACCTCAGGATAGGCAGCAACTGATATCTCGAACGGCGCCACGGCCTTCAGTCCGGCGACAAGTTCTGCCGCATTGGCATAGCCGCCAGGATGGGGGCGATAGGCTTCACCCGGCTCCGGCGGGTCGCCCCGAAGGGCAACGATGTGGCGAACGCCCGAATCCCAATAGCTCTTGGCGATGGAATCAACTTCCTCACGTGTCGCTCCGACGCAGGTCAGGTGAGCTGCCGGGGTAAGGGCCGTTTCCCTGATGATCCGCTCGACGGTCGCGTGGGTCCGCTCGCGGGTTGAGCCGCCGGCTCCATAGGTGACGGAGACGAAGCGCGGATTGAGGGGTGCAAGCGTTTCGATCGAGCGCCACAGCGTTTCGGCCATGGCGTCGGTCTTGGGCGGGAAAAATTCGAAGCTGACGGCGATGTCGCCGCGAGTCTCGGCAAACAGCGGCGCGTGATTATGAGCAATAATGCCTTCCTTGTTCATGCCGCTTCACGCTCCGAATTCCGTATTCCGGCCTTCACGCCGCGCCAGAGGATGACGGTCAGCGCGCCTCCACCGAGCCGCTCGATTCGGTCGAGTTGAAGCCCGGCAGCCGAAAACCAGCCGCGCATCGCATCATCGGCGAATCCCAGGCGCAGATGGGCGTCCTGTTCCTTGAGCTCCGCACGGTCATGCTGCGCGAAGTCGATGACCAGCAGCTGTCCTCCCGCCGCCAAAACGCGCGCGGCTTCCGCGATCGCGGCGCCCGGTTGCTGCGCATAGTGCAGGACCTGGTGAAGGATGATGCTGTCGGCGCTTCGGTCGCCCAGCGGAAGCGCATACATGTCGCCCTGGCGGAGACTCGCGCCACAAATTCCGGCCTCGTCCAGTTTGACTCGCGCCAATCGAAGCATTTCGGAGGATCGATCAATTCCGATCGCGCTGGTGGCTCTCGGCGCGAAAAGCTCCAGCATCCGGCCCGTTCCGGTGCCGATGTCCAGCAAAGCGCCCAACGGCCTTTCGGCCAGAAGCGCAGCGATTGCTCGCTCGATCTCCGCATCGGCAATGTGCAGCGACCGAACATTTTCCCAGGTCGCTGCATGAGCCTCGAAATAGCGGCGAGCTGCTTCTGCCCGGTCGGCACGTACCGTATCCAGCCGAGCCGCATCGGCGGCAAACAACTGCTCCGCATCGGGATCGATATCGGAGCTCAGTTCGAACAGCGATTCCGTGCGTTCGGGCTCGGCGAGCTGCAAATAGACCCAACTGCCTTCCTTGCGGCGGCCGACCAGGCCCGAATCGGATAAGATTCGCACGTGGCGCGACACACGCGGCTGACTTTGACCAAGCAGCTGGGCAAGCTCGCCGACCGACAGTTCCATCACTCTCAGCAGCGCAAGAATCCGCAGCCGCGTAGGATCGGCCAGCGCTTGGAACAGCGCGGCGAGCTTGAGGTCCCGGGTCACCGTTTAAGGATATAAAGAAGTCTTTATATCCGTCAATGGAAGTAGGGCGAAAACGAGAACTTTTTGCCTCCGCAACAAATGACGATTGCGTGACGCGAGAAACATCAATATTTCCGGCCGCTGGCCTGACGCATTGCGTGGGGCCGAGCCCGGACCAGTTCCCGCAAGGGGGCAGGTCCCCATAAGCAAGGAATGGAACGATCATGAAGAAGGTTGCACTGACCGTTGCGGTCCTCGCGCTCGGCCTGGCCGCGTGCGAATCCAAGACCGAGGAAGCTGCTGAGAACGTTGCGGTCGAGAACGCCGTTGAGAGCGACGTCAACGCTGCTGAAGTCGCCGTCGACAATGCGCTCGACGCTGCCGGCAACGCCGTCGAGAACGCCGGTGAGGCGGTCGAGAACGCTGCTGACGCGACCGAAGCCGCTGCTGAGAACGCTGCTCAGTAAGCTCTCGCGTCCGCCGTTCTGAACGGCAAAGCGAATAGAAGGGCCGTCCGGGCGACCGGGCGGCCCTTTTTTGATGGTCGATCGACGTCTAGTTCGATCGGCATGAAGAAGATTCTGCTGCTGGCAATACTGCTTCTCGTATCCTGCGATCGAGAGGAAAAACCCGAAGCGCCAACTGCCGCCGAGTCCGAGCGACTCAATGAGGCAGAGGAGATGCTGAACGATCTTGCCAAAGAAGAAGGGGCGGCACCCGAAGGCACCGCCCCTTCCAATTCAGACTAGCGTCTGGGTTTCAGGACTTAGAAGTCCATTCCGCCCATACCGCCCATGCCGCCGCCCATCGGCATTGCCGGCTTGTCTTCCGGCACCTCGGCGATGCCCGCCTCGGTGGTGATCAGCAGGCCGGCAACCGAAGCCGCATCCTGAAGCGCGGTGCGAACGACCTTGGTCGGGTCGATCACGCCGGAGGCCACAAGATTCTCATAGGTCTCGGTCTGGGCGTTGAAGCCGAGCGTCTCGTCGTTGCCGTCGATCAGTTTGCCGGCGACGACCGCGCCGTCCCATCCAGCATTCTGGGCGATCTGGCGAACCGGCGACTGAAGCGCCTTGCGCAC
>DASTVY010000005.1:0-11996 GCA_035758865.1 Sphingomicrobium sp.
CGGCCGCACTAACCCTGCCGATGCTGGCAGTGCCCGAGCCCGCGCTTGCCCAGCGAGTCAATGAAATCATCGTTTACGGCACCGATCCCTGCCCGCGTTCGACGGACGATGAGGTGGTGGTCTGCGCCCGTAAGCCCGAAAGCGAACGCTTCCGAATCCCTGAAAGGCTTCGGCAGGGTGGATCGCTGCAGTCGCGCCAGGCCTGGGCGAACCGCGCGATCGCGTTCGAAACCTATGGCAAGACCGGAATCAACAGCTGCTCGCCCGTCGGACCGGCCGGTTTCACCGGTTGCACCCAGTCGCTCGTCAACCAGGCGTTCAAGGAGCGCCGGGAAGAGGTAACGGGCACAACGCCGCCTGAGGAGTGATTCAGTTACGGCAAGGCCGCTCGCCCTGAGGAGCCATTGAGCCTGTCGAAATGGCGTCTCAAGGAATTGTCCTTCGAGACGGGCCTTCGACACGCTTCGCTTGCTCAGTCCCTCCTCAGGACGAACGGTTTCGAATTTACCTCACCTCGCCTGCTCCGCCGCGATCCAGGCGTTGATCTGCGCTTCCAGCGTATCGAGCGGCACCGAGCCCTGACCGAGGACCGCGTCATGGAAGCGGCGCAGGTCGAATTTCGGACCGAGCGTTCCCTCCGCTTTCTTCCGTAGCTCGCGGATCTTCAGTTCGCCCAGCTTGTAGGCCAGCGCCTGGCCGGGGTTCGATATGTAGCGGTTGACCTCCGCATCGATGTTGGCGTCGGTTAGGGTCGTATTATCCTTCATGAAGGCGACCGCCTGATCCTTGGTCCAGCCCTTGGAATGGATGCCGGTGTCGACCACAAGGCGCGTCGCGCGCCACATTTCATAGCCCAGCCGACCCATGTCCTTCTGCGGCGTGTCGTACAGGCCCATTTCGATGCCGAGCCGTTCCGAATAGAGGCCCCAGCCTTCGACGAATGCGGTGAAGAAGGCGGTGTTGCGCCGCCAGTCGGGCATCTCCAGCTCCTGCTGGAGCGCGATCTGCATATGATGGCCAGGCACCGCCTCATGTACGGTCAGCGCCGGGATTTCCCAAAGCGGGCGCTGGTCGAGCTTGGTCGTGTTGACGAGGTAGAAGCCGGCAAGGCCCGAAGCCGGGCTTCCCGGCTGGTAGCGAGCCGTCGTGTCCCCGGGAGCAGTCGCCGCGGCCATCGGGCGAATGCCGTAGGGTAGCCGAGCGAGGCGGCCGAACAGGCCGGGCATCTTGCCGTCGATGGTCTTGGCCATCATCGCCGAGGCCTCCAGCAATTCTTCCGGTGTCTTGGTGAACCATTTGGGGTTGGACCGCATGTCGGCGATCATTGCCTCGCGGCTGGCGAACCCGGCCTTTTTGGCGACCTCTTCCATCTCCGCCCTGATCCGCGCGACCTCCCGAAGACCGATCTGGTGGATCGCGTCGGGAGTCAGGTTGGTCGTGGTCTGCTGACGGACCTGGAATGCATAATATTCCGGACCCTGCGGCATGGCCGAAACGCCGACCGACTGGCGGCATTTGCCCTTGAGCTCGCGATCGTAGAGGTCGGCGAATGCCTGGTAGGAGGGATTGACCTTGGTCGTGATGACCGTCCTGGCACGCGCCTGAAGGGCCGCCCATTCGGCCGCTGCAATGCCCTCCGGCCGCTGTGCCGCGAATGGCGTGTAGAAGCGCGACTGGGCAACGTCCGGCGTGATGTTGCCGGTGATCGTCGAGGCGAAGTTGGTCATTGTGACGCAAGGCTGGACGAAGCCTTCACGAGCCGCCTTCAGGCTGATCTCGCCATAGCTCTTCATCCGGTCTGGAACGAGTTCGAGCCGGGCGAGATAATTGTCGAAATCGCGGGCGGAACGGAACGGCATGCTTTCCGACATGCCGGCGAGAAAGTCGTGATAGCTGCCCAGCGTCGAATAGAGGAGCTGCCGCTGGCCATATCGATTGGCCTCGATCGCGTCTTCCAGCTGCCTTTTGAGGATCGCCCGATTGGCCTGTTCCGACGCCGGCAGCGAAGCAGCGGGGATCGCTTCGAGCCGCTTCAGGAACGCCGCGGACTGCGCTGCCTGCCGGTCGAATTCGGCCAGGCTCAACGGTCCGATATCGCGATCATAGGTGGTGACACCGACCTGGGTCGCGAACAGCGGCGAGTCTTTCAACGTCGCCGCCCAATAATCGTCCTGAAGCTTTTGAAAATCCTCGACGGGCCCGGCGAGCGTAGGTGCGCCGATGGCGAGCATGGTGGCGGCGAGAAGTTGGTGACGAAGGCGCATGGCGAAACCCCCTGAAATTGAACCCGTGACCCTAGGTGACGTTCACCGACAGGCAAGCCGCGATTCGACGAAAGGCAATTCGTGACTACATAAGTCGCCGATAGGGCCGCTGCAGAGGAGGAGAATCATGACCCAGCGTGCCAAGCTCGGGATCTCGGCATTCGCGATTGCCGCCGCCATCGGACTGCCCGCCCTCGTCAGCTGGAGCCGATCGGCCGAGGCCGCGTCCAACGTTCCCCCGGCCGCGCTGGTCGAGCCGGCTAAGGGCAATCGGGAAGTCGCCGTGCTCGCGGGCGGCTGTTTCTGGGGAGTCGAAGCAGTTTATGAGCATGTAAAGGGCGTGAGCAAGGTCACGTCGGGCTTTGCCGGCGGCAAGGCCGGTGCCGCGAGCTACGAGAAGGTGTCGACCGGCACGACCGGCAAGGCCGAGGCTGTGCGGATCACCTTCGACCCGACCAAGGTCAGCTATGCCGACCTGCTTCGCATCTTCTTTGCGGTCGTCCATGATCCGACCCAGGTCGATCGCCAGGGACCCGATGTCGGGTCCCAGTACCGCAGCGCCATTTTCCCGCAGTCCCCGGCCCAGGCGAAGGTGGCGAGGGCCTATCTCTCGCAGTTGCAGAAGGCCCAGGTGTTCAACCGCCCTATCGCGACGCGGATCGAATCCGGCTGGTTCGCTGAGGCCGAACCCTATCACCAGGATTTCATGGCCCGAAACCCCGCGCACCCCTACATCGTTATCCACGACAAGCCGAAGCTGGCAGCGCTCAAGCGCCAGTTCCCGGCGTCGTGGAAGGGTTGATGGCCGATACCAACGTCAAGTCAGCCTGGCGCGCACTGAAGGACGAAGCAGCGGACTGCACCCGCTGCGACCTTTATAAATATGCCACCCAGACGGTGTTCGGCGAAGGCCCGACCAACGCCACCATCATGTTCGTCGGCGAGCAGCCGGGCGACCAGGAAGACCTGGCCGGGCGACCCTTCGTCGGCCCGGCCGGGCGGCTGTTCGACAGCATGCTGATAGAAGCCGGGATCGACCGGGCGCGCGTCTATGTCACCAACGCGGTCAAGCATTTCAAATTCCAACAGCGCGGCAAGCGGCGGCTGCACAGCAAGCCCGATCCCGGCGAGATCAAGGCCTGCCGCTGGTGGCTTGAACAGGAGATGGAGCTGATCCGGCCACCGCTCACTGTCGCGCTGGGCGCAACTGCGGCGCGATCACTGTTCGGGAAGGTCGTGACGATCGCCAAGCTCCGCGGAGAGCCGCACAGGCTGGCCGACGGTAGCGAATGCTGGGTGACCGTCCATCCGAGCTCACTCCTCCGAGCGCCGGACGAGGAAGCTCGGCGTGAGGGGCGCAAGGCGTTCATCGCGGACCTCAGGAAGATCCGCGACCGAGCGTCCGAGTTGGCTGGCTAGAAGTCGAACCGGACCGCGAACTTGGCCGTGGTCGGCGCTCCAGGAGCGATGTTGTTGTCGCTGTGGGCGGTCGGGAAATAGTCGGCGCCAAACAAATTCTCGACATTGAGCTGGGCCTCAATCCCGTCGCTGACCTGGTAGAAAAGCGCCGCATCGAAGCGGGCATAGCCCGGCAGCTTCACCAGATTGCTGATCGAAGCATAGGACTTCGACCGAGCGATCGCACCTAGCCCGAAGCCGAACTGTTGCGACACATCGTAACGGGTCCAAAGCGAAAAGCTGTGGCGCGGGACGAGCGGCACTTCGCAAGAAGCCGCATCCGGATTGCAGGCCGTGGTCCGCTCGCGAATCTCGGCCTTCTGCCAGGCATAGCCGGCGGAAACCTGCCAATTGTCGCTGATGCTGCGCTCGAGGCCGAGCTCGATGCCCTTGCTGCGCTGCTCGCCGGTCAGGATGACGGTGCCACTGCCGTCCGGGTTGGGCGCCCGCGTGTTGGTGCGGTCAAGCTGGTAGACGGCTGCGGTTGCCAGCAGGCCCTCTACGGGTTCCCACTTGGCGCCGATTTCGTAGTTGTCGAACCGCTCGGGCTTCAGCGCCTCGGTCGTAATGTCGAGGCCGCTGAACTGGTCGCCCGACTGAGGCAGATAGGAACGGCTATAGCTTGCATAGATGGACAATTTATCGACCGGCTTGAAGATCAGGCCAAGGCGGGGTGACCAAAGGCTGTCCTTGCGATCGAATTCGGCATCGACTTGGGGCCGCAGGTCGTCGACATCCAGCTTGAAGCTGTCGAAGCGCAGTCCCGCAACGATTTCGAACATCGGCGAGATGCGGATCTGGTCCTGGATATAGAGAGCGGCGAAGGTCGCCTTGGTGCGGTTGTTCGCGTCACTTGCAACTGGGGCGAAGGTGACGGTGGCGTCGATCGTCGGATCGTCGAGCGAAACGGGACTTTGACCGGACGCGAGCGTGCCGGTGAGCCGCCGGTTGCGCGACTTCTGGCGGCCGACTTCGAAACCGAAGAGAAGGGTCTGGTCGATGCCGCCGAGGCGGTTCTCCCAGATGAGATCGGTCTGGCTGATCAGGTTCTGGCGGTCGTTGCGGCTGTTGTAGGCGCCGAGGACGACCGTTTCCGCGGGCGTCACCGGGCCGTTGGGGAAGATGTTCTGGTAGAATTTGTCATAGTCGCCGAACAGCGTCCGGTTGCGCAGCGTGAGCCCTTCCACGATCCGATGTTCGATCCCGAACTTCCCCAGATGAACGTCGGCCTTGGCAAAGCTGTCGTCAGGGTCGCCGAAGAATGTTTTGTCGAACCCTTTCAGCGGCTCGTCTACTGTCAGTGGATTGCCGTCAGAGCGCGACGGAACGCCGCGATCGGTCGTTCGGCGATCGTGAAGATATTCATAGCTGAAGTCGATGCGGGTTTCCGGTCCCGCCATGATTCCGACGTTCGGATTGATGCCATAGCGTTCCAGGTCGACATGATGGCGGAAGCTGTCGCCATTTTCGTACATGCCGTTGACCCGGAGACCGACGGTTTCGCCCAGTGGCTGGTCGATGTCGCCGGTCAGGCGGACTCCGCCATAGCTGTCCCCGGCCGCAATCAGCTCGCGGTGCGTGCCCAGGCTCGAACGCTTGGTGACTCGATTGACGATTCCGCCGCCGCCGCCGCGGCCGAAGATCATCGCGTTCGGCCCCTTGAGGACCTCGATCCGGTCGACATTGTAGAAGTCGCGGAAATATTGGACGTCATCGCGGATCCCGTCGACGAAGAAATCGGCGGTAGTGTTGTTGCCCCGAAGGGTGATCTGGTCGCGGTTGCTTTCGCCGGTGCCGGGCGTCGCACCGGGAACATAATATAGGACGTCGGCGATCGAGCGGAGCTGCTGGTCCTCGATCTGCGCTTCCGAGATGACGGTCAGCGCCTGGGGGATGTCCTTGATCTCGGTGTTGGTCTTGGTCGCCGTGCTGGTCGACTTGACGCCATATTCGTCACGCTGTCCGATCACCACGATCGGGTCCTGGAGATCGGCAACCTCGACCGCGGTCGCTTCACTCGCCGTTTCCGAAGCGATTGCCGGCGCTGCGACAAAGCTAGTGGCAAGCAAGGCGGCGACGGACACGCGATACATGAATGTGATCCCCATTGAGCCGGACTGGCCCCAGGACCGCGCCTAGAGATATTGCTAGTCATTCGCAATAGCGAATCTCGGCCGAAACGACCTTGTCGGGTCAGCGACGCTCCAGCTGAAGGGGAAGCCCGCCTTTGGGACGAAGCGTGACCATGCCGGCGGCCTGCGCGGGATGCCCGATATCGACGAACCGCCATTCGCTGAGCCAGTGGGCGAGCAGGGTCAACGCCTCGGTAGTGGCGAACTGGGCGCCGACGCAGGTCCTGGGGCCGGCGCCGAAGGGCAAATATTGGAAGCGATGGCGGCCGCCTTTTCCGGCGAAGCGGTCGATGTCGAACGCGTCCGGATCGTCCCACAGCTTCTTGTGGCGGTGGAGGATCCAGGGCCAGATCGAGACGATGTCGCCCGGCTCCACCTCACGATCGCCGAGCCGATCCGGACCGACCGCCTGCCGATCGAAGCGAGGGACCGGCGGGTAGAGTCGCAACGACTCGCTGAGGAACAGCCGGAGCCGGGGCAAACGCTCGGCCACGTCATCGTCCCCACCAGCCACTGCGGCCTTTACCTCGTTCGCCAGCTCCTCCTGCAGCTCCGGCTGGGCAGCAAGCAGGAACAGCGTCCAGGCCAGCGAGTTGGCGGTCGTTTCATGCCCGGCGAGATAGAAGGTCGCTGCATTGTCGATGCTGAGCGCCCGGGCCTCGGCCTCGGAGAAGCGATCGCGCAGGGCGTCGATCATCCCGGTCAGGAAGTCGTCCCCCATCCGCCCGTGCCAGCGGTCGTCGACCACCTCGGCAAGGGTACGTCGAAGGAAGAGCTGGCCGCGCTTGCCCGCCCTGCCCTTCGGCGTGATCGGAAATTGCGGAAGACGCAGCAGGGCCAGCATGCGCGCTTCCGAAAAGCCTTCGATCGCTGCGGCGATATGGTTCATCGAAGTCTCGGAGATCAGCCGGGGATCGCCGCCGAACAATGCGAGCGCGATGACCGTCATGGTGGTCCGGGTCGCCTCAGCAGCCATGTCGAGCCGCTCGCCATCGGACCAACGGGCCATCGCGTCGCGGGCGGCCTGGACGTACATCCCCCGCTTCGCCTCGACTGCGGCAGGCGAGAAGCTTGCGGCGACGATTCGGCGTTGTTCCCGCCACAGCTCAGCATCCGAAGTCAGCAGGCCGTTGCCAATGATCGGATCGAGCAGGGTTTTGACGATGTCGGGCTTGGCATAGTTGCCGGCATTGTCGAGCAGGACCTGCTGGATCAGGGCAGGGTCGAGCAGGATGTGAACCTGAAATCCGAGGATATCGCGCTTGAGATAGTCGATCTGGAACGCGCGCTCCGACCAGCCATAGACGGAGGTCCGCGCCCGCTCTCCGAAAAAGCCTCGCCAGGTCGCGACCGGCTTCGATGGGCGCGGCGGATAGGGTGGGATGAAGTGGCGACTCACTCCGCCGCCAATAGCTCCTCCGCGCCGCCCAGGTCGACCGAGACCAGCCGGCTGACGCCGCGTTCGATCATCGTCACGCCGTAGAGGCGGTGCATTCGGGCCATCGTGACCGCATTGTGAGTGACGATCAGGTAGCGGGTATCGGTCTCGCCGGTCATCCGGTCGAGCAGGTCGCAGAAGCGATCGACATTGGCGTCGTCGAGCGGAGCGTCGACTTCGTCGAGCACGCAGATCGGCGCCGGATTTGTAAGGAACAGCGCGAAGATCAGCGCCACCGCGGTCAGCGCCTGCTCCCCGCCCGAAAGCAGGGTCAGCGACTGCAGCCGCTTGCCCGGCGGCTGGGCCATGATCTCCAGCCCCGCCTCGAGCGGATCGTCGCTCTCGACCAGTTCCAAATGCGCCTGGCCGCCGTCGAACAACGTCATGAACAGGCTCTTGAAGTGAGCATTCACCTTTTCGAAGGCATCGAGCAGCCGCACGCGGCCTTCGCGGTTGAGGCTGCCGATCGACCCCCGCAGCCGGTGGATCGCCTGGGTCAATTCGTCCTTTTCGGCGACGTTTGCCTTGGCCTGCTGGTCGAGCTCGGACAGCTCCTGTTCGGCGACTAAGTTGACCGGACCGATGCGCTCGCGCTCGGCCGTAAGCCGCTCCAGATTTTCCCGTTCCAGCTCCGGATCGCTCAAAACGTCGGCATTAAAGCCAAGTTTTTCGGGCAAGAGTGGCGGCGGACATTCGAACTTTTCGCCGCAAATGGCCGCATATTCCTGGCGCCGGGCGATCTGGGCCTCTGACCGGGCGCTTGCGCCGGCACGGGCTTCGCGAGCTGCAGCAAATGCCTCTCCCACCTCGGCCAAGGCGCGGCCGGCGACGGCAACAGCCTCCTGCGCGTCCCGTTCGGCACCGGCAGTACGGGCGATCTCGGCCTCGCTCTCGCCCGACGCCTTTTCCAGCCGCTGGATATCGGCGGCGTGGCGATCCGGCTCGGAGGCCAATTCCTCCTGCTCTTCCTCCATCGCCATCGCGCGGGCCGCCGTTTCGGCCAGCCGCTGCTCGGCCTGCAGGCTGCGCGTGCGCCATTCGCCGGATTCGCGGCCAGCGGCGGCGTGGCGCTCGCGGTCCGCCGCCGTTTCGCGAGCCCGGGTCGCCGAGCGGGCGCGGTAATCGGCGACCGCTTCGCCGGCGGCGGATGCCTTCGTGCGCGCCATATCAACCTCAACGCGGAGAACGTCAGGATCCGGCAAGGCGTCAAGGTTACGGCGAGCGACGTCGACAGAATCCCGCGCGGCCTCGGCCAGCGGTGTCAGGTCCGAACGGCGCTCTTCAAGCGCTGCCCTCTGAGCATCGAGCCGTTCCAGCGCGGAAGTAGCAGCATCTCCTGCGCGGGTGGCATCGCGGCCGGCGCGCTCTGCCGCAGCAGCTGAAGCACGAGCAGCTTCTGCCTCCTGGCGATGGGTCTCGACAGCTGAGGCTGCGGCATTGCGGGCGGCTTCCGCGCTAGCGACCGCATCTTGAAGCGTCGGCAGCTGGCGATCGATTTCGGCAAGCCGATTGGCTCGCAGAAGTCGCTCGGCAGCAGCGGCACCGCCGCCGACGCTGACGAAACCGTCCCAGCGGCGCATGATGCCGTCACGGGTCACCAGCCGCTGCCCAACCGCCAATGGCTGGCCGCTGTCCATGTCAGCAACGCCGACCTGCGCCAGGCGCCTTCGCAGCGCCGCAGGAGCGTCCACATGGTCGAGCAGCCGCTCGAGTCCGGCAGCCAGCGGCGGATCTCCGGCCTGCGGCTCGCTACCTTGCCAGCGGCGCGGTCCTTCACTGCCCAGCACCGCCTCAATATCCTCACCCAGCGCCGCGGCCAGCGCTCGCTCATAGCCGGGCGCGGCCTTCAGTTCGGACAACGCGGCTCCGCCGCCATGGTCGAGAGCCCGCGACAGCGCATCCCGCTCCGCCTTGGCGGCGCTTAGTGCGGCGCGAGCCGCCGCCAGCGAACTTTCGGCCTCGTCCCGAGCAGTTGCAGCCTCTGCGCGTCGCAGCTCGGCCTTTCCGAGCGCAGCTTCCGCATCGGCCAGTTGCCGCGCCGCGTCGTCGGAAGCCTGCTTTGCCTGCTCAATCTGGGCCTTTTCGGATGCGCCGTCCCCGATTGACGAGAGCTGCTGGCCCAGGCGATCGCTCTCGGCCTTAACCCGGGCCGACTGGGCCTGAGCGGACTCCAGTGCAGCTTCCGCCACACGGCGTTCGGCCCGCATGGCGGCTTCACGCGCCAGCACTCCCGCGAGGGCGGCTTCGGCCTCTCGCGAGACCGCTTCCGCCTCGGTCAGTTCGGTCGCAATCCGTGCTGCGATGGTCTCGGCATCAGCCAACCGTGCCTCGATGGCTTGCCGCTCAGAATCCAGCGTTGCGATCGCCCTGGCAGCGTCGGCCTTAAGCGCCATTTCGCGTGCCGTTTCCGCCGACAATGCCTGCGCTAGCCGATCCAGCTCCGTAAGCCGGCGCACGACCGTGTCACGCTTCGCGCGCGCAGTCGCAAGTTCATGGGCAAGCGTCCGGCCCGCATCGCGCGCGGCGATCGCCGCTTCGCGCCGTTCCGCCAGAGCGGCCGCCGCCTGCTCCTGCAGCGACTGGGACGCCTGCATGGCTTGCTGGAGCCGGGCGACTTCGCCCTCGCAGGCTTTGGCTTCCTCCGCCGCTTCGGTGGCGGCGCGGTCGGCCTCCGCCCAGCGCGCGTAGAGCAGCTTTCCTTCCGCGAGGCGGATCTTGTCGGTCAGCGCTCGATACCGTTCAGCCGCCCGTGCCTGGCGCCTAAGGGCCGAAGCCCTCGCCTCTTGTTCGGTCAGCAGTTCGTCGAGCCGCTGCAGATTCGCCTCGGTCGCACGCAGCTTCTGCTCCGCATCCTTCCGCCGCGCATGGAGGCCGGATATGCCGGCGGCCTCTTCCAGCATCATCCGCCGTTCGACGGGCTTCGCCGAGATGACAGCGCCGATCCTGCCCTGGCTGACCAGCGCCGGCGAATGGGCGCCGGTCGCAGCGTCGGCGAACAGCAGCGCAACATCCTTCTGGCGAACGTCGCGGCCGTCGATGCGGTAGGCCGAGCCCGCGCCTCGCTCGATCCGGCGCGTGACTTCGCTCTCGCTGCTGCTGTCGTTATCCGCTTCGACCGCGTCCCGCTCTATGAGCAGCGAAACCTCTGCGAAATCGCGCGCCGGCCGTGTTGCCGTGCCAGCGAAGATGATATCTTCCATTCCGCCGCCGCGAAGCGACTTGGGCGAACCTTCGCCCATCACCCAGCGGATGGCTTCCAGCAGGTTCGACTTGCCGCAGCCATTGGGGCCGACAACTCCCGTCAGCCCCGGCTCGATCCTAAGTTCGGCGGGTTCGACGAAGCTTTTGAAGCCGCTGAGTTTCAGCCGGCGGAAACGCAAATTGTCGGCCCCCCTGACTTCATTTTCAGCTGCCCAATGCTTCCTTCAGCTTGGGTTCCAAGGTCGCCCAATTCGACGTCTTGTCGGCCAAGGTCCCGTTGATCAGGAATGATGGAGTGCCGGGAATCGAGTAGGTCGACACGGCATCGCTGTTCATCTGCACCAACTGATTGGCATCGGCTTCGCTGGAAAGGCACTGGTCGGCCTTGGCGCGCGGCACGCCGCGCTGGGCCGCGAACGTCTTCAGGCCGGCGAGGTCGGCGATGGTCGAGAATTGCTGTGCCGGCGGCATCGTCTGAAGCCCCTGCAGCGTAGCCTGGTCGGCGGCCTGCAGTTTCCCGACCCAAGTCCTCTGGTCGTGGAACATGGTGCGGGTCATGCCGAAGAAACTGGCTTCACCGCCGCAGCGGGCGAGAAGAGTCGCCGCCATGTCGAACGGATCGCGGACGAAGTTGCGGAATTCCCAGCTGACCAGACCCTTCTTGACGTAATTGTCGACCAGCGCCTTTCCGCCCTGCTCTTCGAACTCGGCGCAGTGCGGGCAGGTCATGGAGCCGAATTCGACCAGCTTCACCTTGGCGTTGGGGTTACCCATCACGAATCCGCCCTCTGGAGTCTTGCTGACGATGGTCGACCAGTCGCCATTGTTTGGCGCCGGGACGGGGGCCGCGGTCACTTCGGCGCCACTGCTATTGCTTGCGCCCTTTTCGGCGTTGCAGGCAGTCGCGAGCAGCGCCGCCGAGGCGAGGAACAGGTAAGTGATTCTCATGGGGGTCATTTGCTCCGGATAATGGGAATCGAGGTGGTTGATAAATTGTCGACGGCAGGTGCGCCGCGCGACCCGGCGAGCTTCCCCGCCAGCGATTCAAGGCATGCTCTTAATTCGGGATCGGCGATTTGGCGAAGTCCTTCGCCCAATTCCTTGGGGACGTCCGCAGAAACCGGCCGCTGCGGCTTGGGATCGGCCTTGACCGAACGGCCCTGGCGGAACGCAAGTTTGGAAACCGCCTCATAGCCGAAAAAGCGGTTGACCCTATCCATGATGAGCGGCGCCAAATGCTGCATCAGCGGCGCATGAGCGCCCTCGACGGTAAGTGTGAGTGTGCCGCTGGATTTCTTTCCTGCCGGGAAGCGGATCGATTCGGGAGTGGAAACCTTGGCGTATCGATCGCCGACGATTTCGGCCCAGCGGCTGACGACCGCGCCCTGGACGAAACCGAAGCGCTTGAAGCTCGTCCCGGCGATATCGCCGAGAAGGTCCCCGCAAGCGCGCGCATGCCCGCGACGGGGAGCATCTTGTTTGGATTCGGGACGCAAGGGCTTC
>DASTVY010000008.1:0-11372 GCA_035758865.1 Sphingomicrobium sp.
GATGCGCTTGCCGTAGCGCTTGAACCAGAAGACCTGCACGATGACACTGACCGCTTCCAGCACGAACAGTCCGCCGACGATCACCAGCACGAACTCATGGTGAGTCGCGACCGCGACCGCACCCAGCGCGCCGCCGAGCGCCAGGCTCCCGGTATCGCCCATGAACACAGCAGCGGGGGGCGCGTTGAACCACAGGAAGGCAAGACCTGCCCCGACGATGGCGAGCAGAAGCACTGTCAGATCGCCCGCGCCCTTAACATTGGGGATGCCGAGATATTCGGAATAGACCGCGTTGCCGACCAGATAGGCAATCAGGGTGAAAGCGACCGCTGCGATGATCACCGGCATGGTGGCTAGCCCATCGAGCCCGTCGGTCAGGTTCACGGCATTGCCGAAGGCGACGATGACGAACGCCCCGAAAGCGATATAGGCCCAGCTCAGATCGATCACTGCGCCCTGGATGAAGGGGAGGTAGAGCTGCGTTCCCGAATGGCGGACCATCAGCCAGGTTGCCGCACCGGCGATGATGAATTCCAGAAGCAGCCTTGTCCGTCCTTTTAGACCGGCATGGTGCGCCTTCTTCACCTTGTCGTAATCGTCGAGGAAGCCGATCAGCCCGAAACCTGCCGTGACCAGCAGGCATGCCCAGACATAGGGATTACCGAGATCCATCCATAATAGGACCGAGATTCCGACAGAGATCAGGATCATCAGTCCGCCCATTGTCGGCGTGCCGCGCTTGGCGAGGTGGCTCTGCGGACCGTCGGCGCGGATCGGTTGGCCTTTGCCCTGCTTGGCGCGCAGCCAATTGATGAAGGCCGGCCCGATCAGCAGGCCGATGAGCAGCGCCGTAGCCGTCGCCGCCCCCGCCCGGAAGCTGATGTAGCGAATGAGGTTGAGGAGGCCGGGAAATCCAAGCTGCTCGGCCAAGATATAGAGCATTAGTGCCTGGACCCTTCGCCAGCGTCTGCCAATTGCAGGCCCCCTGCCATTCGTTCGACCAACTTCGCAAGTCCGATCGAGTTGGACGCCTTCACCAGCACTGCGTCGCCGGGACGGACGAGCCGTGCAACTATCTGGGTTGCCTGCTCCACGTCCGCAGCCTGGCTGATTTGCAATTCGTCGCCCAGAGCCTCGGCCAAGGGGCGCATTTCTTTTCCGACCAGGACCAGCTGGTCGACCTTCGCCTCGCGGACCGCCGGGGCCAGTCCGGCGTGAAGTTCGGCGGAATGGCTGCCGAGCTCCCGCATTGGCCCCAGCACCGCGATCCGCCGGCTCACGTCGCGCTCTTCGCCCAAGGCCTTGAGGGTCGCAGCCATGGATGCCGGATTGGCGTTGTAGCTTTCATCGATCAGCAGATAGTCGCCGCCGTCGATCGGCAGCCGATGTCGTTCGCCGCGGCCCTTCAATCCGCCCATGTCGGCAAGGGCTAGCCCGGCGATGGCGAGGTCCGCGCCTGCAGCCTCGACCGCCGCAAGCACCGCCAGCGAATTCTGGACCCAATGATCGCCTCGCTGGGCAATTGTGTAGGTCAACTCGCTTTCGAGCAGGCGCGCGGTCACCAGGCTTCCGCCGCTTTCCGCCTTGACCGCGTGCAGCGCAACGACATCGGCGTCGCCATGGCCGAAGGTGACCGTTCGCGCCGCATATTTGCGGGCTGTTTTCACCAGCTGGTCGCGATGTGGTGAATTTTCGGGAATGATGGCGATTCCCTCGGGTTCCAGGCCTTCGAAGATCTCGCCCTTGGCGTCGGCAATGGCTTCCATCGAACCCAGATGCTCGATGTGGGCGGAAGCGATCGTCGTGACCAGCGCCACGTGCGGCCGAACCAACTTGGTCAGGGCCGCGATCTCACCCGCCCGGTTCATCCCCATTTCCAGGACTGCAAATTCGCTGTCGCGCGGCATCCGGGCAAGGCTGAGCGGCACGCCGGTATGATTGTTGTAGCTCTTCACCGAACGGTGGACCTTGCCCTTCGCATAGCGCTCGAGCGCCGCGTAAAGCGCCTCCTTGGTCGATGTCTTCCCGACGGAGCCGGTAACGCCGATGATCATGCCATGGCAACGATCGCGTGCCGCAATGGCAAGGCCGGCGAGTGCCTTGGGCACATCGTCCACCAGCACGTGCGGCCCATCGACCGGCTTCGATACCAGGGCAGCGGAGGCACCCGCAGCAAATGCCTTGCCGCAATAGTCGTGGCCATCGGCGACCGTCCCCGGCATCGCCACGAACAGCCAGCCGCGTTCGACTTCACGGCTGTCAAACGTGACGCCGCTCACCTTGAACGGATCGCCGATTAGGGTTCCGCCCGTCGCGGCGACGATCTCTTCGCTCGTCCACAAGGCGGTCATGCGGCGCACTCCCGCGCCACGGTCACATCGTCAAACGGAAGCACTTGATCCCCAACAATCTGTCCCTGTTCGTGACCCTTGCCGGCCACCAGCACGATATCGCCGACCGCTGCCAAGGTGATGGCATGAGCGATTGCCTGTCGCCGGTCACCAACCTCAATGGCTTCCGGAGCGCCCGTCAAAACGGCCCTGCGGATCAACGCCGGATCCTCGCTACGCGGATTATCGTCAGTAACAATCACCACGTCCGAAAGCCGCGCAGCGACCGCACCCATTTCCGGTCGCTTGCCCTCGTCGCGATCGCCGCCGGCGCCTAGCACGGTGATCAGTTTCCCCTCAACATGCGGCCGGAGCGCCGCAATCGCCGCTTCGATGGCGTCGGGCGTATGGGCATAGTCGACATAGACCGGCGCACCTGCCCGGCTGATCACCGCTCGCTCGAGCCGCCCGCGCACCGGCGCCACCCTGGCCATGCCGGACAGGGTCGTCGCCCAGTCTCCGCCAGTCGCCAGAACCAGCCCGGCAGCGGTCAGCACATTGTTCATCTGATAGGCGCCGATCAGCGGCAGGCTGAGCTTATGCTCCTTGTCGCCATGGCGCAGCGCCAACTGCTGCCCGAGCGGAGTCGACTGCCGCGACACCAGCTCGATCGTTTCCGCCTCCGGCCCGACGGTGATCAGCTTGAGCCTGCGCTGCAGGACATGATTGACGACCTCGTTCGACTTCGGATCGCCGGTCCACACCACCGCCGTCCCGTCAGAAGCCACCACCTCGTCGAACAACCGCATCTTGGCCGCGAAATAGGACTCCATGCTGGGGTGGTAATCGAGATGATCGCGGGAAAAATTGGTAAAGGCCGCGGCCTTCACGGTCACGCCCTCGGCGCGATACTGATCGAGCCCATGTGACGACGCTTCGTAAGCGACATGGCTGATCCCCATTCGCTTAAGACCGGCCATGTTACTGAGGAATGTAACGATGTCGGGGGTGGTGAGGCCGGTCGTCACCTGGTCGTCTGCCGTGGTAACCCCGAGCGTTCCGATCGATGCCGAACGATGTCCGGCCATTCGCCATAGCTGCCGCGTGAGTTCGACGGTCGATGTCTTTCCGTTCGTCCCGGTGACCGCGACGATGGCGTCGGGATATGGAGCGAAAAAGCGCGCTGCCAACTCCGCGAATAGCTTGCGCGGCTCGTCGGCTTTCAGGTGCGGAACGCCCTCAACCACGGCTTCCGGCCGGGCGACCACCGCCACCGCACCTCGACGCGCAGCCTCGGAAATATAATCCTCGCCGTTGAAGCGTGTCCCGCGGAAGGCCCCGAAGATATTGCCGGCGGCCACATTGCGATGATCAAGCGCAAAGCCGGTGACCTTTGAATCGCTCGCAATGCCCGCGAGTGCGCCGAGGTTCATTCCCTCACTCTTTCTCGTGAACGAAGGGCAACACCTCGGCCAGGTTCGGCTCGCGGCGCTTGTCGGGTCGCACGCCCAGCATCGGCGCGATCCGGCTGACGGTCTTGCTCACGACCGGCGCGACGTTCCAGCCGGCTGTCGTGAAGCCGAAAGTCTCCGGAGTCGCCTTGGGTTCGTCGAGCATCGCGACGATGACATAGCGCGGCTCGTCCATCGGGAACACACCGGCAAAGCTCGTGACGTTGAGCGAGTTGCTATAGTGGCCGCCGATGATCTTCTGCGCCGTGCCGGTCTTGCCGCCGACCCGATAGCCGGGAGCATCGGCTTTCTTGCCGGTTCCCTGGGTCACGACCAGCCGAAGCAAGGCGCGCATCTTGTAGCTGGTTTCCTCGCTGAACACGCGATGGCCGTTACCCGCCGCATGGTTCTTGTCGACCTTGAGCAGGGTCGCCGGGCGGTAGATTCCGCCGTTGAACAACGTCGCATAGCCGATGGCTAGATGAAGCGGCGTCACCGCGATGCCGTGGCCGTACCCGACCGTCATGCGCTCGATCTGGTTCCACTGACTGCCCGGCGTCAGGGTCCGCCCGCGCTCCATTAGCTCGATCTGGACCTTGTCGAGGAAGCCCATCTTCCTGAGGAATTCCTTCTGCCGAGCCGAGCCCAGCTGATCGGCAATCTGCGCGGTTCCGATGTTGGAGCTTTCCTTCATGATCTCCGCGACCGAGCAGGCGCGGCCGAACGGATGGGTGTCGTTGATCGTCCGCCCTGCGACATGCAGCGCCTGCGGGCAATTGTACATCTGACCCATCGACTTGATGATGCCGGCGTCCATCGCCATCGCCACCGTGAACGGCTTGAAGGTCGATCCCAGCTCGTAAACGCCCAATGTCGCGCGGTTGAAGCGCGCTTCGGGCGAACCCTGCCCCGCTGCATTGGGATTGAGCTGCGGCAGCGAGGTCATCGCCAGCACTTCGCCGGTGTGGATGTCCAGGACCACTCCGGCCGCGCCGATCGCCGAGAAATGGGTCATCGCCTCGTTCAGTTCATGCTCCAGCGCCTGCTGTATCCGGCTAGAAACGCTGCTGACGATCGGCTGCCCGCGCCGCGCCGGATCGCGCAGCTGCTCGTCGAAGGCTCGTTCCAGACCTGCATTACCCTTGCCGTCGATGTCGGTGAAGCCGACGACATGCGCCGCCAGGCTCAGCTGCGGGTAGAGCCGGTCAGGCTCGCGCTGAAGCGCCAGGCCGGGCTCGCCAAGCGCATTGATCGCAGCAACCAGGCCGGGGCTTGCCCGGCGGCGGAGGTAATAGAAGCTGCGCCCGGACCGGAGCATCTGCAGATAATCCGCCTCGTCCTTTTCGGGCATCAACTGGGCCAGCTTGCGGGCCAGGTCGAGCTTGTTGCCGATCACTTTCCCGGGCTGCAGGCCAATGATCCATGCATCGATGGTTCGGGCCAGCGCATGGCCATCCCGATCGACGATGTCGCCACGCACCGGCGTCAGGTCGACCGGTCCGCCCTTTCGGCCGGCATGGTCTCCAAAAGCGGCCAGCCAGATCAGGCGCAGCGCGATGAGGGCGATGATCCCGGCATAGAGGATCATGCCGAACATCAGCCGTTGATGCATCAGGGCCAGGATCTGCCGCCGCTGTCCGACCAGACGGAGCCGCTCGGGCCGTGCGACGAGAGCGGGCGTCGGGGCGTTCATCAGTCGGTATCGCTGTCCTTGGCTGTGCGCTTGGGGCTTAGCGCCGCGGCGGACGCCGCAGGCGCGCCGCCTTTGGCCTTGGGCTTGGCCGTTGGCAAGGGCGCGAGCGGATCGCCCGTCGCGCTTTTGGCGGTCTTCATCGCTACTGTTTGTTTTTGCGGCTTTTCGGCCACGACCTTCGCCGGCGTCGACGTCATGGACCTGATGACCGACGGATTGATTGACGGCGGCTTCGCGGGCACCCTGTCCGGCACGTTGTAGCCCGCGACATGCATCATCTCGCTAGGAGATTTCGACGCAGTCACGGGAATTTCCGGCCCATTCGCATCGCCGGTCAAGTTCGACCGCTGAGGGATGGCCTGCTCTACTGGCGCCGACGCCAGCACAACCGGCGCTTCGATCACTGGCTTCTTCTCCGGCGCGACCATCGAAGCCAACTTGAATCCGCCTTCGACGAACTGATCGGCAGTAGGCGCCGACAAGCGGATGAACTTGACGTTCCATCTCTCAAGCTGGGCCAGCCGGCCGCGCGTACCGAGCTCTGTCTGAAGCAGGCGGATGTCGCGCTGGGCAAGCGCGATCTTGGTTTCGACTTGCTCTAGCTCGGCGCGCTCCGATGCCACATTCAGCGAGACGAGGTAGAAGCCAAGGGCAGCGCCAGCGACCGCACCGGCCCAGATGATCGAACCGAACCCACGCGCACTCATGCTGCCTTCTCCTGGTCCCACGCGGGCGCAGCGGTACGGACCGCAGTGCGGAGCCGTGCCGAGCGCGCGCGCGGGTTTCGGGCCAGCTCGGCCTCGGACGGCGAGACCGGCTTGGCGACTTGTTCGAAGGTTGGGGCGGGCCCCTTGGCGACCATCGGACGATGGCGCGATCCAGAGGGGACATCGCCGCTTCGAATCTTGAGGAAGCGCTTGACGATTCGATCTTCGAGGCTGTGGAAGGTGACCACCGCCAAGCGCCCGCCGGGACGAAGCGAGCGCTCGGCGGCCCGGAGACCTTGCTCCAGCTCGTCAAGCTCGGCGTTCAGGTGGATGCGGATCGCCTGGAAGGTGCGGGTAGCGGGATCGCTTTTTTGACCCTGGCGGTATCCAAGAGCTCTCCGCACCACCGTCGCCAGCTCGGCCGTTCGGGTCAACGGCCGCGCAGCGACGATGGCGCGGGCAACCGCGCGGGCGCGCGGCTCCTCCCCATATTCCTTGAGGACGCGGGCAATGTCGCCCTCATCGGCATGGTTGAGGAAATCTGCGGCAGTCTGGCCCGACTGGCTCATGCGCATGTCGAGCGGCCCGTCCTTCATGAAGGAAAAGCCCCGTTCGGCCTGATCGAGCTGCATCGACGAAACGCCGATATCGAGCGCGATCCCATCGACCGGCAACAGACCCCGATCGGCGAGCACCCGGTCCATCTGGCTGAATTGATCGTTGATCAGAGTAAGGCGCGGATCCGGGACGAGTGCCGGCCCGTTCGCGATGGCGTCAGGGTCGCGATCAAGGCCGATCACTCGTCCCGCCCCCGCCCCGAGCATGGCGCGCGTATAGCCGCCAGCTCCGAAAGTGCCGTCGACTAGGGTCTCGCCGGGGACGACGGCGAGACCCGCGACGACCTCGTCAATCAGCACGGGAAGATGGGGGGTACCGTCGGTCACTGGCCGCGCTCCTCAAGCCGGAAGCGGGCGATGTCCTTCATGTCGTCGGGCACATTGGGATCTGCGAGGAACAACTTGGGGTTCCAGATCTGGAAGGTTTCCCCGACGCCGATGAACAGTGCCAGATCGTCGAGCTGACCCTTCCGGCGCATCATCGGGGGCACAATGATACGGCCGGAAGAGTCATAGGGAACTTCTTCGGTCGCGCCGAACGCCATCATGGTGCGGCGCGCATGTTCGAGCTCTGCGGTGGGGTCGGTTTCCTGCTTTTCCAGAAGGCGCTCGAGCTTCTGGTGCTTCAGCGCTGCGTAGGCGGGGTCGTAGGCGCTTAGGGCGGGGAAGCTGTCATGCTTGGCAAGGACGATGGTGCGGGCATCGCTGCGGCGTTCGATCACGGAGCGCAGGAAGGCGGGCACGGAGACGCGGCCTTTCGCGTCGACCGCGTTCAAAGCACTGCCTTGAAACAGATGCTCTAGCGCCACTTGCCTACCCCTCGGCGCGGCACAAGCTCTCCTGTTCGCAGAATGCACGGTTTCCCGTGCGCTCTGCGTCTCATTCGACTCAGTCAGGTTTGCCCCGCGCTACAGTTGATGTTGGTAACTCAACCAACTGCGGGATACAATGGATTTTGATGCCATGAGGCGGGATTCTATGCCGTGTGGCGGAATTTCAACGGTTTTTTACGGTCTGTTAGGGATTTGTTCTCTGCCTGTTCTTGGTGGTCAACCCTGTGGATAAATCTGTTGGAATTGGGCGTGACTCGTGGACTTAGCGGGATTCGAGCCGCCCGAGCTCCCCGACCAGCACGCTGAGACTTTCCGCTTCACTGTCCTCGACATTCATGAAATCGGCGTCGGCGATGACGGTCACCCAGCCTCGACCGATCGGACAGCGGGCGATCATGCCCCCGCCGACGACAATGCAGGAGCCGCTGCTGATTAAATGGCCGGCGGAATTGTCACTGCCGGCCTCAGGACCGTCGAGTTTCAGCCCCCAATGCGCCAACAGCCCGGTGTCGGCGAATGCAGGTTGCGGACGCAGGCGATCGCCGAGCGGGCGTTCGCTCGGCCAGTCGAGCTTGGGATCTGCAAGAAGAAGTAGCTTTCCGCCTCCCCGCACCCACTGATCGAGTTCGACCAGTACGTCCGCCGGCTGGGCGCGCGGATGCGCCATCAGCAAAAGGTCTCGCCCGGCCAGGCTTTGCCGATCTGCCACTCCGATCGGCATGACCTTGTAGCGCTGCTCGAGCCGCGTCAGGGCGGGCGACCCGCCACCTTCCAGTTTGAAATCTTCGGCAAAGATCAGCGGAAGGCTGGTGACCAGGGCCAGGGCGGGACGATCCGCCTCCGGCCTCGGCCCCAGCCGGTCACTGGTTCCGGCTACGGCCCAAGCGGCAAGTACGGCCAGCCCGGCCAGGCCGCCCAGCATGCCAAGCATGCGCTTGTTCATTGCGAGTTGGAGGACGCCCTGTCGCTGGTTTCATTTTCCAGCGTGGCGCCCGGAGCCGCCCCAATTTCGGCCAGTGGCTCGCTCGGCTCCTTGTCATCCGTGAGCTCGTTCTGGGCTGGCGGAACGACGCTATCATCGCTTGAGCGGCTGATCGCCGTGCCGAGCAAAACGAGCAGGAAAACGAAGGCCAGGCCGGTCAGTCCGATGCGAATGCGTTGCATCCGCTCTTCGCCTTGGGCGCGGTTCATCCGCTTACCCTATGCGCCCATGCTTTCCATTGCAACGAAGTGACGCTCGTCGACCAGACGCTTTACGTGGAGGCATTTCATTGACAAAGGGCGAGTCCATGATTCGCAACCTGACCCTCATCGCCTTTGGCTTGCTGGCGCTGGCCGCCTGCAAGCAGGAAACAATCGTCGCTGGCGATCGACCTGATCCCATGGCTCAAGAACTGGCCAATGCAGCGCCAGTTGAGCTGCCCCCGGCTATCGCCGCTAGCAAGACCTATCGCTGCAAGGACAATAGCCTGGTGCAGATCGATTGGCTGTCCAACGACAAGGGCGCCTACGTCCATGGCAACGGCCAGGCTCAGACGCATCTCAAGCCTGCCGCGCCGGTCGAAGGCAAGCCGGCGAGTAGCGACCTAACCGCCGAGGGCGGCTATCTCCTGAAGGGCAACGCGACGGCCTCGACGGTCAACCTAACCTTGCCGGGCAAGGGCGCGCAGGTTTGTAAGGGCTGAGCCGCCGACTGACGGCCCGGTCAAGCCAATTCCGCTTCCCTTTGCTTCGCGCTGAACTGCTTCATGCGCGATTCCATTTCGGCCTCGGAAATGTCCTCGACATGGGTCGCGAGGCTCCATTGGTGGCCGAACGGATCGGTCAGCGTGCCCATTCGATCGCCCCAGAACTGGTTGTCGAGCGGCCTTAGCTCCTTGGCCCCGGCGTCGAGCGCCGTCTTGAACGCGCTGTCCACGTCGTTGACATAGAGCAATAGGCTCACGGTCGTGCCGCCGCGCGCCCTGGGCCCCAGATGGCCCATTTCGGGGAATTCGTCGGCAAGCATCACGAAGCTGTCGCCGATCTTGATTTCGGCATGGCCGATCCGGTTCTCGCCCATCGGCATCCGAAACTTCTCTTCGGCACCGAACGCCTTCTTGTAGAATTCGATTGCCTTTGCGGCGTCGTCGACGACCAGATAGGGCGTGACGCTGTTGTAACCTTCGGGAATGGGGTTGGTCATTATTCGCCTCCGGTTCGAGTCCCCCGGGCGACGAATTTCCACCCCGATCGTTACGGAGGCAATTCACCGACTCACCGATTGGCCAGCCCTAGGCACCTATCGTCGCTAATGGGCCTGAGCGAGGCGCATAGCGGAGCTATGTCGCCGATTTTCGCGAAGGCCGGCCAGCCTCGCAGATGCGCGGACTGACGTCACGGAATTTACTTCCGCGACGGGGCCGCTACAGGGCACCGCATGACCGTTCTGGACGCCCCCCGCATCACCGCCGAAGTCGTTGCCGACCATGGCTTGTCGCCCGAGGAATATGATCGCGTCCTGCACGCGCTCGGCCGCGAACCCAATCTGGTCGAGCTCGGCATCTTCTCGGTGATGTGGTCGGAACATTGTTCCTACAAATCGTCGCGCTTCCATTTGAAGAAGCTGCCCACGAAAGCCCCATGGGTGATCCAGGGCCCGGGCGAGAATGCTGGCGTCATCGATATCGGCGACGGCCAGGCCGCCATCTTCAAGATGGAGAGCCATAACCACCCGAGCTACATCGAGCCCTACCAGGGCGCGGCGACCGGAGTCGGCGGAATCCTGCGCGATGTATTCACCATGGGGGCTCGCCCGGTGGCCAACATGAACGCGCTCCGCTTCGGCAGGCCCGACCATCCGAAGATGCGCCATCTGATCGCCGGAGTGGTCAGCGGCATCGGCGGCTATGGCAATTGCGTCGGCGTCCCCACCGTTGGCGGTGAGGTGAATTTTGATACCTCCTATGACGGCAACATCCTGGTCAACGCCATGACGGTCGGCGTCGCCCACACCGACAAGATTTTCTATTCCGCGGCAACCGGCATCGGCAATCCGATCGTCTATGTCGGCTCCAAGACCGGCCGCGACGGAATCCACGGCGCGACCATGGCATCCGCCGATTTCGACGAGAACAGCGACGAGAAGCGTCCGACAGTCCAGGTCGGCGACCCCTTCACCGAGAAGCTGCTGATCGAGGCCTGTCTCGAGCTGATGGAGACCGACGCGATCGTCGCCATCCAGGACATGGGCGCCGCGGGCCTCACCAGCTCCTCTGTCGAAATGGCGTCGAAAGGCGGCGCGGGAATCCGCCTCGACATGAATAAGGTGCCGTGCCGAGAGGAAGGCATGACGCCCTATGAGATGATGCTGTCGGAATCCCAGGAGCGGATGCTGATGGTGCTGAAGCCCGGCCGAGAGGCAGAGGCCGAGGCGATCTTCAGGAAGTGGGAGCTCGATTTCGCGGTGATCGGCGAGGTGACCGACACCGGCCGCATGCAGCTTGTCTGGAACGGTGAAACCGTGTGCGACATTCCGCTCGGCCCGCTGGCCGACGAGGCGCCCGAATATGAGCGTCCATACCTGTCGCGCGACGACTACAAGGGCTGGGCCAAGGTCATGCCGCTCGACGACATTCCGGAAGGCGCGAACATTGCTGCCGACCTGCTCAAGCTGATGGCCTCCCCCAACCTGGCCTCGCGGCGCTGGATCTGGGAGCAATATGATAGCCAGGTCGGCGCGGACACCATCCAGCGCCCGGG
>DASTVY010000100.1:0-2529 GCA_035758865.1 Sphingomicrobium sp.
TTTCGAAAGAGCCTCGAACTGGGTCTGTCGCCGGGCCGTCCGTTCCAGCAGCGTACCGCCCCATTGTTGTTCGAGAGGAGCAAGTGCCTCCATCGCCTTTTGCTGGTCGAACAGATAGGTCATGCAATCGCGCACGACCGGCGCAGCTGCCGAGGCGCCGAAGCCGCCATGTTCGATGATGCAGCCGATGGCGAAGCGCGGCTCCACCGCCGGTGCGAAGGCGATGAACAGCGCGTGGTCGCGCAAGGCCCAGTTCGATTGGTGCCCGCGCTGGCCGAGCTTGAATACCTGGGCGGTCCCGGTCTTCCCGGCCATCATGATGCCGTCGAGCGGGAGCTTCGACCCAACTGCCGTGCCATGCTCGTTGACCACGGCGGACATCGCCTTGCGGACGATTTCGAGATGGGCCGGATCGACGTCGAGGTCCGGTGCCGGTCGCCCTTTGTCGGCCATCAGCAAGCGAGGTTTGAGCAGTTTCCCCGATGCCATTCGTGCCGGCATGACGGCGAGTTGCATGGGATTGACCAGGACATAGCCCTGGCCGATCGACGTGTTGGCGGAGTCATAGCCCTGCCACTCCCGATCATATTTTTCTTTCAGCCATTTCGGATTCGGCATCGTGCCGTACCGCTGCGTGGGGATCGGCAGATCGAATTTCTCACCATAGCCGAGATAATGGACCATCTCGGTCGTTTTCTCCGGATCGGTGATGAGTCCCGTTGCCCAGAAATAGGTATTGCAGCTGCGCTCGATCGCCGAATGCATGTCCATCGACCCATGCACCGCGTCGCAACGGAAATAGCGATTTCCAATCCGGATGCCGCCCGGGCAATGGACGCGCCGCGCAGGATCGATCCCCTGTTTCAGGAACGCCAGCGCCATTGCCGGCTTGATTGTCGATCCCGAGGGGTAAAGCCCCTGGGCGACCTTATTGAGAAGCGGGATATGATCGTCCTCGGACAGCATTTGCCATTCTGTCCGGCCGATACCCTCGCTGAAACTATTGGGATCATATGCGGGCATCGAGACGAAGGCCAGCATATCGCCCGTTATGTCCATCGCGACGAGGGCTCCCGACTGGTCGCCCATGCGCCGCGCCGCATAGTCCTGGAGACCCGCGTCGATGGTCAGCTGCACCGCCTGGCCGCTGCGGTCCGGCTTGGGCTCCAGCTCGCGCACCAGCTTGCCCCTGGCGGTCAGTTCGACCCGCTGTCCTCCGGGAACTCCGCGCAAGTTCTTTTCCAGAACTTTTTCAAGACCTTCCTTGCCAATCTTGAAACCGGGTGTCACCAGTAGCGGGTTCTTTTCCTTCTCATAATCCTTGGCGGAAGCAGCGCCGACATAGCCCACCAAATGAGCGACGGCCGGACCACCCGGATAGTAGCGGGAGAATCCGCGCTGCGGGGCAACGCCGGGCATCTCCGGCAGGCGCACGGTGATCGCCGCATATTGCTCATAAGGGACGTTTTCCGCCACCTGCACCGGCTGATAGCCGCGCGAGGCCTTCATTTCCTTGATGATCCGGTCGACGTCGTCTGGCGTCAGTTGGAGCACATGCGTCAGCGTCCGCAACGTTTCGGTTGGATGCTCGAGCTGTTCGGGGATGATGTCGACTCGAAAATCGGAACGGTTGATGGCGATCGGCTTTCCCGCGCGATCGATGATCCAGCCACGGCGCGGCGGAACGATGATGAGCTGGACCCGGTTGCTCTCGCTGAGCAGCTGGTAATGTTCGTTCTGGGCAATCGACAGATAGCCGAGACGCGCGATCAGCGCTCCACCCAAGGCGGCCTGGGCGGTGCCGACCAGCATCATCCGGCGCGAGAATGTGATCGACTGGTGAGCCGCCGTGTAGCGCGAGGCCTTCATCGTCCAAGCCTCCAGCGATCGACACGCGAGGCGACGAACGCCGCGATTGGAAAGCTGAGGACTCCGACCAGGATCGCCGGCCCCGCCGTGCTGTTGAAAGCAACCTCAGCGCCCATCAGGCCCGCCATCCACCAAAGTGCAATTTCCGAAAGGGCAATGAACACGGTCGCAATGGCCCATTCAATCCAATAATCGCGCCACATCGTACGGCGATCGAGAATGTCCATGGCGATCATGATTGCCGCCCATAGTGACACGGAAAGGCCGATGGGATTGCCGACGATTACGTCATTGACGAAGCCAAGCGGAGCCGCCCACCAGGCCGGCCAGGCATCGGCTCTCAGCAGTCGCCATCCAAGCAGCATCATCAGGCCGAAATCGGGCCACCAGCCAGTCGCGGATACGATCGGCAGCAGTGCCAGCATCGATCCGATCACGACCGTTGCGGCGGGAATATAGTCCGCCCCGACGCGCGGTCCCTTGTTGAGGCGCGCGCCCTGGGGCCCGAGCGCGGACCGTACCATCAGGGCGCCTCGCCCGCCGGCCCGGCAGCCGCCGCCAATGCAGTCGGCTCAAAGGGCGGTTCAACGATTGCGAAACTGATCCGCGACGGATCCGCGATGGGAAGTGCGATCGCTCCGTCGTCATCCAGCCGGATGA
>DASTVY010000192.1:0-5863 GCA_035758865.1 Sphingomicrobium sp.
TCAAGGCGACCGGGGCTGCCGGTCTTTCCGAGGATCTGCCGTTTGGCGGAATCCTTGCCGATCTGACGGCCGGGCGTCAGCACATTTCGAACCAATACGAATATGTCGGCAGCAGCTGGGGCGCTGTTATGTTCGGGCTCGAGAACAAGGACCTGATGATCTAGCAGGGATCGCCAGGGGGCGTTGCACGCAAGGTGCCTGCCCGTGGTTGGTTCAAGGCGAGCTCGACGGCGGCGATGGCTTTGAACAGGTCATCAGCATCTTTTTTCAGCTGTATGAATGTCTTTGCAATTTGCTTGGGATCGCTGCCCGAGCCTGCGTGATAGAGGACATGCGCGTGGCCGATGATGGAGGGGCAGCATTGGTCGGCGGCGACCAGGAGCGTCAGGATCGAATCGGGTAGAGGCTTGTGCGGGCGTTGCTCAGACATGGTCCTCGTCTGCTCGTCCAGCGCGCAGCGGCGCGCCATGAGTCCGGTAATGGTCATTAGGAAGTCGGCCGCCAGGGGTGGGTCGGCCGGAATGGCGATCGGTTCGGATTCGCCCCCGGTCGCGACGAACCGGGCGTAGCGGTGCTGCCATCCCTCGATCTGCCGATCGAGAAAGGCGCGCCGTGCCAAGTGATCCGCGAGCGTAGTCAGGTGGCCATCGAGCCGCGCGAGGAAACGTCTTGCCCGGTCGGTGGGCTGCCCCGCGCTGCCATCGGCCCTGCGCGCGTCGCGATTAATCGCATGGTGATGGCGGCGCCGGACCTCCCATTCGATTCCTCCCGGCTGGTGCATGTCGCCGTCGGCCTCCGGAACGCCCCAAAATGGCTTTGCCCAGAGGATGGCTACACCAAGTAGCCGAAAATGTCAACTACATTTTGTGTCAACAAAAACCAGCGCGAATCAGGTCCGGCTACGGCGGCCAATGCTGTTAACTCTCGCCGCCCATTCGATTGCCACGTCGGTAATGGGCTTCTCGGTCGAGGAGATGAGGTTAAACAGCCCCTCGGTCTTGCTGCGCTGGATTTGCTTGATCAGGATGCGGCCATCCTCGAGACCCACGATGCAGAGTTCGCCGATCAGGTCCGGCGTCACCGGGCGACGAACATCATCATAGAAGACGAGCCAGCGGTTGAAGAACGCACCCAGGCTATCGCCCCGGATTTCGACCGCGACCGTGTCTTCGGTCAAGCCGGGAGGCGGATCGACTTCGTCGAGATCTCCTTGGGCCACCGCATAAAGATGCGCCTCGGCGCCGGCGCCGACATAGCCGACGACCCGCACTTTACGCGACGGCGGCTGCTCCGGCTCGTCGGATGGAAATGGCTTGCGGCCGGTCAATAGCCACTCCGGCGTGACGCCGAAAAAGCGCCCATAGCGCAGGGCTTCGTTCGGGCCGTAGTCACGGCCGCCGGGAGCTTCGGCGCGTTCGTGGGCGCCGTAGGTCGAAACCGCAATCCCCATTGCCTTGCCGGCGGCCCGCGCCGATTTGAAGCGCTTTTCGCGCGCGATCCGCAACCGCTCTCCGCGTGTCGTCGTCATATGGCCACTGTAGCCGCCATACAACTACATTTGGTGGTTGACAATTGCATGCGAAATGTGGTTATGTATCTTCGCTCCCAGATCGTAGTCGAAGGAAAACCGCATGGACGGGCTGACGGAATGCCGAGGGACATTGCGTCGACGTGCAGCAGCATCCTCCTGGACGGATGAGCGCATCGCCTATGTGGCGGAGCGGTGGTCGCAGGGTATCACGGCGCGGCAGATCGCCCAGGAACTGGGCGGCGGCCTCAGTCACAGCGCGGTGATGGGAAAAATCCATCGGCTCGGGATTGCTGGGCTCTCGCCCAATGCCTGGGCGCACCGCAAGCGGCGTGGAGGAGACGAACGTCGCATCCCGCAGTGGATGGTTACACTTCTCATCAGCGGCATCCCTCTGCGCCAACAACGGCTGCCTCCGGTCTGGGTGATCAAAGCCAAGCCGTATGTCGACGACCCCGGTCTCGACGCGGACATTCCGCTCGCGCAACGTCGCTCGCTGCTCGAATTGGCCAGCGATAACTGCCGTTGGCCGGTCGGCGATCCCAGTACCGGCGACTTCTTCTTCTGCGGGGCGCAACCGCTGCAAGGTACGCCCTATTGCGCGGCACATGAGGCGCGCGCACGTCGGTCGGGAGGGCAAATTGCGGGACATGGCAAACCGGCGCGGCGCCGTGCCGGGGATCACAGCCGCGGTGCGCGCGCCGCCTCCGGCGGCGAAGTCGCCAATAAATCTCAACGAGTCCAGGTGGGAAGATGACCAAGCATAACCGACGATTCGATCCGCGCGTCCCTAAATCCGCAAGAGCACGACCGGAACCGCTTGCGGTGGAGCACCGCGCGCTGCCAACGCAGCAGCGCATGCGTCGGGCCGGCCGTGATTTCGAGCGCGGTGACACCGGCCAGATCACCATGCGGGATAGTCCGCTGGAACGCGCATATGCGCGCAAACTCATCAACCACCAGCAATATTCGATGGGCCAGAAGTACCGTCATCATTGGTATCATGCCGGCCTCGCGGATCAGCTTGCATCGGCTGACCTCAACCGGATCTTCGCGCCTGGCCTGGGCAACTATTCCGGGATGGCGAAGACGGAAGCGCAGGTCTTTCACCGACAACGCTATCGGGAAGCGACGCAGGCCGTCGGTAAGATTGGATCACATGTCCTGGAATGGGCGGTGTGCCGCGAAATTCCACTGGATCAGGTCGGCTACACGCTGGGCTGGGGCACCCGTCCACAGGCATATGCCGCCGCGGTGGAGCGGATGAAAACCGCCTTGGATGCGTTGTGCGAACTGTGGGGGCTTGCGCGCTGAACGCAACGGCCACATGTCCTTTGCCGCTTGCGGCGTCGACCATATCTTGAAGTTTCGATGCGACCGGTCGGGCCTGCCACTGCCGACGCCTCGTCTATCACGCGTCGGCACGCACGAACGGCGCCTGTGCGCCGAGGAACCCGGCGTGATGGTTCAGGGTTGGAGTTGATGGAAAACCTGCTTCTCCTGCTTCCCGATCGGCCGCAATCCGTCGTCGTGCGCTATCTCCTCACGACGCTGATCGTGGGGATTTGTTTTCTGCTCCAGGTCGGCGTGGAGATGCAGTCCGGATTCTTCGGGTTCTTCCTGCTGCTCCCGGGGATATTCATCGCATCGCTGATCTTCGACCGGGGCTCCGGGTTTTACGCCACCGTGCTGAGCACCGCGCTCTCGGTCCTCGTCCTCATGCGGCCCGGTGGCGGTTTCGGCCTGCTATCCCAGCATCTCGTGCCGCTGGTTCTGTTCCTGCTCATCGGGCTCGGCCTTGCGACGGTGAGCGAGGGGCTACGCAAGGCACTCGAAAGAGCGGTTCGTGCCGAACGCGTCAAGGATCTCGCGCTGTCTGAGCTTAACCATCGCATTCGCAACGATCTCGCCATGATGGCATCGGTGTTGGAGCTGCAGACGCGCGCACAGACCGACCCTGGCGCCAAGGCGGCATTTCGTTCCGCGGTCGGACGAATCCACGTCATCGCCAATGCACATGACCATCTGTTGCCGCGCGACGATCAGTCGTCGATCGACATGAAGGAGTATCTCACCGATTGCTGCCGGCATCTGGCCGACACGCTGCGCGACGTGCGGCCGATTGCGGTCAATGTAGAGGCGGATCCCGTCTACCTGCCGAGCGACAAGGCCGTACCCGTCGGCCTGATGGTGAACGAGCTCGCGACCAATGCTTTCAAATACGCATTTCCCGACGACCGGGCGGGCACGATCACGGTACGCTTCCGAAACAGGAGCGCTCGGGAGTTGGAGTTGGTCGTCGAGGACAACGGCAAAGGCTGTCCGCAAGGTGCGAAGGAGGGCTTGGGCTCCCGTATCGTGCGGCTGCTCGCCCAGCAATTGAAGGGCGACGTGACAACCGAATCCGCGGGGCCGGGATGCCGGAAAATTATCGCCTTTCCGGCGGGCGAACGCTAAGGCGACGGGACGATGCTTCCATTCCGCGGGCCCCGCGAATCGTAGCCGGAGACAGGCGCCGCTGCCAGCGTCGAAGGAAAGCGATGGGACGTCAGGGGTCGCGGCGTCGATCCGCCGTCTGTCGGTTGGACGATGCTTTCTCGTTGAGGATGGCCTTGAACTCCTCCTCCAAGGCCGCCAGCGTTTCCAACCACGCGGCGGCATTGAGCAGGCGAGGGGTCCCGACGCGGCTGGTGGTCTCGTCTTGCGGGTCTTTCAGCACCGCAGAGCTCTTTCCATCCATGGCACTACTCCACTCTAATCGCATCTCCAGGAACGAATTCCCGCGAAGGATTCTTTGGCCCTCCTTCATGCGCCGGTAGGGTTAAAGCCCGGTTAATGGCGCTTTGGTGCGATGCCTCCGGACGTGCCGGCGCGACCTCATGTGGATCAATTTCAAAACGGGAGTCCGGTCAGGTGGGACCGCGCAGACCCTCTGGATGCAAGGAAGCGCCTGCGGCGCGCCCCGCGACCAGACGATTTTGCGGGTATTTCGACCTTAATTCCCCAAAAGATGGGGTGGGATTGGCCGGGGTGGTCGCGGAGTGGTGTAGTTAGAACGCGGCCTATTGGGTTGCCGGCCGCTGGCCCACCTGGCCAGCCGGTCGGCACCATGGCTTGCGATCTCAAATCCGGATCGTGCAACCTTCTCGAGCTGAGCGTCCTCGGTGTTACTGGTCCGGCTGCGCCGGAGCAGCCGCGCGATCTGCCGACATCCCAGCTTGATGGCCGGCTGGGCGAGGTGGCGCGACGTCTGCCGCCAGCGACTCTGCGATTTGATAGTTGTTGGCTACCCGCACCCAGGAATCCCGCAGCCGATTGAAGAATGTTCGCGTCTCTTCGTCGCGCGCCGTTTGAGCTTGATCGGCGCACATCGCAGCCCGGTTAAAGGCTTCCTCGGCTGTGGTCATGGCAACACCCCTGCGCATTTCTTCCAGCAATACAAATATCGCCCGTGGAATTGGTTCCGCTGGAGCAACACGAGTCAGCGGCGGTCGAGATCTCCGTTCGGGGAGCCCGGGCGTCCGACGGTCACTTGTGCAGGGTCTGCCGCTTCGTGCGCAATCTCTTCGGCCTTGGCCTGAAATTCTGCGGCAAGGGTCCGCAGGCGCCTGGCAACGCCGAGGTCGATCGTAGCCCGCGAGAGACCGAGCAGGGCTTCGGCCTGTCGTCGGAAATACATTGCTCGTTCCATTTTAATCCTCCCCCTTGGCGGGGACGGTTCCAGTCAAGTGCGATCAACGGCACAACTGCGGCTTCGTTCCAGCTTCGGCTGGCCGGCGCCCCTGTTGCGGACGTGTCGCACTACGCCTCGAGACGATGGCACTTTCGGTGGCGTCCGGCTGTGAGGCGCATCACATCCGGCGCGCTCATGCGTCGAAAGGGCCTTCGGGATCGGGGAAATCCGCCGGCCGATCATGCCGCGGCGACGAGCCCGGCGCGCGCCGTCCGGGCCTGGTCCCTCAGCGCAATACATCGCCCGAGGCGTTCGACCCCGGAACTACTGGCGGCGTTTTCGGTTGAATTGGGAACGAGGCAACAGAGGATTAGACATGAGAACCTTTCTGCTAACGGTGACGGCGGCTGCCGCCGTGCTGACGTCTGCGCCCTTGCTGACCGGGACTGCGACGGCAGCTTCCCGCCAATTGGCGCAGGTCGACGTTCAGATCGCGCCACCGGCGGTCCGGATCGAGGAAGACCGCCGTCCGGGAGTGGTGATCGAGGAACGGCGCCGGGTTGCTCCGGGGGTGGTGATCGAGGGCACGGATGGCCGGCGGCGTGATTGCGTGACCCGCTCGGAGAGCGAGACCCGCAATGGCGTGACGGTTACGGAGCGGG
>DASTVY010000248.1:0-3303 GCA_035758865.1 Sphingomicrobium sp.
ATTCGCGTCCACATGGATAGGGCTCGGACCGGCTGTCGAGACAGGTCTGGTCGAGCTCGGGAGCATCGATCCCATAAAGCCTGACGTCGCCCTGCGGTCCACGCAATGAATCGCCGTCGACAGCACGGAATTGTCCCGAGACGTCCGGTAGTTGGCGACCGATCGCCGACCACAGGGCAATGGCGACGATGGAGAGGGCGGCGACTTGATAGAATAGGCGTTGCAAGTTCGCGTGGTCAGGGTTTGTTCCAGCTTGCTGCCGCTACGTCATCTTCATCCCGGGCGGCAACCCAATGCGACCCTGAGGTGCTCTCCTCGAGCTTCCAGAAGGGTGCCTTGGTCTTGAGCCAGTCGATCAGGAAGGCACAGGACTCGAGCGCCGCCTGGCGATGGGCGGCCGCAGTCATCACCAAGACGATGTCGTCGCCCGGTGCGAGGCGGCCATAGCGGTGGATGATGAGGGTTGCCTGGAGCGGCCAGCGGGCGCGAGCCTCGGCCTCGATGGCACTCAGTGCCCGCTCGGTCATCTGGGGATAGTGCTCGAGCGTCATGGAACTGATGGTGGCGTCGCCGGACTGCTCCCGCACCGTTCCGACGAAGACCGCGATGCCGCCGATGCCGGCGTGATCGCGCTTCAGCGCGGCATATTCCCGGCCGAGGTCGAACGGATCCTGCTGAAGGCGAATCATGAGGATTTATTACACGAGTTCGCGGCGGGGAAGTAGGCGCTGCTAGCGCCGTTTGGCGCGGCCAGTATCGGCGCCCGGATCGGCCTCATCCATGAATCCCTTGAAGAGCGATTCGCCATCGCCGGACGAATCCTCGCCGATCGCCCCCAAACTTTCCTTCGAGCGATTGGGGAGGGTTGCCTTGACCTTTTCGCGGCGTGCCGAATCGAAAATGCTGCCGTCATTCTCAAGCGGGGGGGTGGGCGCCCGAAGCCTGTTCAGCGTGTCATATCCCGCCTGAGGATTCTCCAAGATGCCCGCAATATCGGGGTAGATCTTCGGGCTGCCCCAGGGACCTCTCACGACCAGCGGGACGGCCAGAACCGCGGTCTCGGTCGGAGCGGCGTTCCCCGAGGCGACGCTCGCAAGTTTAGGCACCAGCTTGAAGTCAAGGGCCTTGCGCAGCAGATCGGCCTGACCAGTTCCGGTGATCGAAAACTCGGGTGCGACCAGCTGCAGATCACGGCTTGCGGCGATTCCGTCCTGCAGGGCGAAGGTTGCCGACAGGTCCTGGAAAACCGTACGCGAATCGGCAACCGGCTGCCAGCCGGCAAGGATCTCTTTCTTGACGTCGCGCAACATCCTGACGAGGTTCATATCGCGGATCGCGCCATTCACGATGCGGATCTCGGCCGTGCCGCGTAAGGTCGAGATCATTTCGCGTTGGGTGTGGCCGGCGCCGGCGAGTGACAATGTCATCGATGTCGCACCGGTAAGCGCGTCAAGCCCGACCCAATTGTCGAGCAGGGGAGCGCCCTCGATATTTTCGGCGCGCAGCGCCCCCTGCATGGCAGGAACCTGACGCGAGCCATTGAGAACCAGCCGGCCGGAGGCGTTGCCGCCATAGAGCGCGGCTTCCTTGATTGAAAGGTCGAGGACACCGCCGCCAAGCTCGGCCGCGATGGTGGCTTTCCCAGTCCGCAGGCTGCCAATGCGAAGCTCGGAGGCCGCCAATGAGAGGTTGGCGTCGAGCATTCGGAGCGGGGCGAAATCGAGCGCACGGTCGCTCCAGTCGTCATCATCGTCCGACTTTGCGGCGTCCTTGAGCGTCGCAATGCCGGCATAGACATTGAGATCGATGCGATCGAGCCCAAGGGCAGCAGTGACCTTGGGCCGGTCCTCGGCGAGGTCGACCTTGATGTTGCCCTGGCCGTTCATGCCATCCAGGTTCATGACCGTCTTTGACAGGGTGAGAACGCTATTGGTCAGATCGAATGATCCGCTGGCCGTGAGGGGTCCTAGCCCGCGGCCGGTGCCGAGGCGGTATCCCGCCCAGCCGGACAGCTCGCGCAAGGACGAGGTCGTCAGCTCGGCAGTGCCCGAGAGGCTTGCTTCCCGGTTCAGGACCGCGCGGCCACTAAAGGCAAACTTCAACAGCGGCGAATCGAGCGTGACATCGATCGGCGACCCCTGGCCTGGAATACGCGCCGGATCCTTGACGAACAGCGTAAGCGCCACTCTGTGACGGTTCCACAACACATAGCCGCGGGCGGCGAAGGGGGTATCGGGGGTGGCGAAATTGACCAGCAGATCGGCGCCGGTCAGGGACATGGCACCGCCGGTTCGCTCATTGACGAAGCGCACAACGCCGTTCTCGATGCGGATCGGGGCGGCGGCGATGCTGCCGAGCAGGGGTTGATAAGCGGCGCCGGCGGGCGAGGCGGCGCCGGCAAAGGCCCAATTCGCCCGCCCCTCGCCATCGCTGACCAGGGTCAGGCGGGGATTGATCAGGGTGAGCTGCTTCACCGCAAGCCGACGTTCCAGCAATGAGCGGGCATCGATCTTGATGCGCAGCCGCGCGATGGCTGCGAGCTGGCCATGATAGAGGCCGGGCGGGTTGGAGAGGACGACGTCGTCAGCCTCGATGGCGAGCTCGGGCCAGAGCACGATTCGCGGCGCTCGGGAAACCGTCAGGGTACGTCCTGTCGTCGCCTTGACGGCCTGCTGCAGCTGTTGAATGGCAAAGTCGACCGGCAGAACGAGCGGCAGCGCTCCGACCACAGCCACCGCCATGATGATCAAGGCGAGGACTGAGATCAGGACCAAAATGGTACGCCGCACCGGCATCAAGCCTCCTTCGCGTCCAACCGCAGGCGACTGGTGCCGACACACGGTGGCAGCACTGCGGCGAGGTCAGGCGATTCACGAGGCCGAATATGCATCGTCGTTGAACTGTGCCTTGGAGGAAACTCTCGGACTCCGGCCCCTTGGGCCATGCGCGGCGTGCGGCTAAGGTGACGTATCTCTATCGGGCCAGTGGAACTGCCGTCATGCCGGAAATGCCGTTGTGGACGCCGTCCAGCAAGCGAAAGCAGGACAGTAATCTGTCGCGTTTCAAAGCGGCAGTCGAAAAAAAACTGAAGATCTCACTGGCCGGCTTCGAAGCCCTCCATGCTTGGTCGATTGCCGATTCTCAGGCTTTCTGGGCAGAGTTGTGGGAGTTTTGCAACATCAGGGCAGAGTATCGTGGCGATAGACTGCTCCTCGACAATGATAAGCTTCCCGAAGTCCGTTTCTTCCCAGACGCCCGCCTGAATTATGCGCAGAACCTGCTTATTAGGAATGATGATACACC
>DASTVY010000036.1:0-4369 GCA_035758865.1 Sphingomicrobium sp.
TTGCCACCGGCGGAACGGTCCGGGCAGCATTGCAAGCGCTTCGCAAGAAGCAGCCGGCCAGTCTCATTCTCGCCGTTCCCGTTGCGCCGCGGGATGTCCTCGCCTCACTAGCTGGCGAGTGTGACGAAGCTGTCTGCCTGGCCGCGCCAGAGCCCTTCTATGCTGTTGGCGCGCATTATTCGGATTTCACGCAAACCAGCGACGAAGAGGTTAAGCGGCTGTTGCTGACAAGCGCAAATCGGCAGCCAGAACTGTCCTACTGAGACGGCAACCGGCTTCAGTTACTGCCCTGTTCGCTAGCCAGCCTCACCAAAAGGAAACCCGAACCCACAAAACTGATCGCAACGACCCATGCAAAGTGGGCAATGATCGGCTTGGTTGGCCCGAACAGCGCAATAACCAGCGTGCTTGCGGTAAGCCCCGTCCAGACAACCGCGGCCAGGATGAGGTCCATGGCGGCTGCTATCGATGTGGCGCGACGGATGGGTCCGACGTTTTCAATTGCCGAGATGCCAAGCAGTAGACCTCTCACCAGCAACCAGCCGATGAACACATAGACCGTGGTGACAAAGCTGCTCACGGGTTGGGCGAATATCAGCACGCCAGCGGCGACACTTGCTGCGCCGGCAGCGGCGCCCGCGCGCTTCCCAGTTGCCCGAAGCAGGTTGGCAAGGACTTCAATCAGCCCCACGATGAACATCAGTCCGCCTACGATTAGTGGACCATTTTCAAAGTTGGTCGCCGGCAGGATAGCGGCCGCGGCACTTGCCAATATAACGGCATAGCCGGCGGCCCTAATGACTTCGTGTGGCTGGGCGTCTGGCATTTGCCATCCTGACATCTTTGCGAAATCCGACATGATCGTTTCCTCCGATCTCATCAATGGCGATCGGCAGACCAAAAGTCGGTAAGGTATTGTCCTTAGGCCCCGGACCGAGGCTCGCCACCAAATTCGTCGAGGACTGCGCGCATTCGCTCGACGGCCTTGGCGCGCTGTTCGGCATCTCGAATCCGTTGCAGGTCCCGTTTCAAGTTAGCTGCAAAATCTGCATATTCATTCTGCCAGTCGCGTCCCAGCGCGCGCCGCACTTCCAAGCGGCCGGTTGCCAGGCGACGGGCCGGGGCGCCTGCGGGTAGCTCGTATCGTTCGCCGATTTCGGGTTCGATGATCGAGGGAAACCGATCTCCAAGTTCGGATTGCAGGGAATTGGTGGCGGCTGGTTCGCCGTGAATCAGGAAGAGGCTGCCGTGCAGCGGTCGCCTTGCCTCGATCCAATCGATCAGCTCCCTGCGATCCGCATGCGCCGAATAGCTGTCGATCCGTCGGATTTCGGCCCGCACAACCGCATCCCGTCCCGAAATGCGGACTCGTCGTGCCCCTTCGAGTATCGTCCGACCCAGGGTTCCCTGTGCCTGATAACCGACGAACAGGATCGTGGAGTCGCTGCGCGGCAGATTGTCCATCAAATGATAGCGGATACGGCCGCCTTCACACATGCCCGATGCGGCGAGGATAATGGCACCAGACATTGCCTTAAGATGCATCGACGCTTCAACAGTTTCGACAAAGTGGAACGACGGATGGCGAAAGACTTCGGCGTCTCCAACGTCCTCCAGATCGTGGCGATAGCGTTGAAAGACTTCGGTCGCTCGGCTGGCCAGCGGTGAGTCAATGAACACCGTTGTCTGAGCCAGACGCCCGCGGTTCATCAACGTGGCAAGATCGAAGAGCAGCTCCTGCGTCCGCTCAAGCGCGAATACGGGAATGATGAGATTGCCGCCTTTCGCCAGCGCACTCTTCACCTCCACCTCAAGCAGCGTGCGGCGATCTTCAATCGAGATTTGCTCTCGTTCGCGGTCGCCGTAGGTACTTTCGCAAAAAAGATGGTCGATTCCCCGTGGGCCTGTGGGGTCGAGATGGAAGCTCTTGTGCTCCGGACCAAGATCCCCCGAGAACAGCAGGTTCACGCCATCGATTGTCACCTCGACCGATGCGGCACCCAGAATATGTCCAGCATTCCACAATCGCGCGCGCACACCAGTGAACGGACAGAACTCCTCCTCCAGCTCAACGGTCTGGACAAGATCCAGCAGTTTCTCAACGTGTCTCAACCGGTACAGCGGCTCGATCGGCGGCTCGTCCGCCCGGTCCGCACGCCTATTACGGCGTTCGGTCTCCTGCTCCTCGATCTTCGCTGCGTCGGGGAGCATGACGGCCAAGAGATCGAGGGTCGGCCTCGTGCTCCAAACTGTCCCGTTGAAGCCTTCAGCCACGATCCGCGGCAGTAGGCCACTATGGTCCAGATGGGCATGGGTCAGCAGCACACTGCTCAACTGTTTCGGGTTGAACCCGAACGTCTCCCTATTGAGGGCCTCCAGCGAGCGGGACCCCTGAAAAAGCCCGCAATCGACGAGCATTCGACGGCGACCGGATGCGATTTCAAAGCATGAGCCGGTTACCGTATGAGCTGCCCCGTGTATCGTGAGAGTTGGGTTTGGCATGAAAGACTAGGCCCCGCCGTGCCGGGCGATGAGAACGGAACATGGAGCTCGTCTGGCGACCCGAACGGCATTTGCAGCCAGAAGGTAATCGCGTGGCGCCGGCTGATGCGAAACCAACACAATCAGGTCCGCCGCAATGCGCTCGGTGATTTCCAGAATTCCACCCGCTATGGTGCCTGCCGCAACTTCCACTCCGTAACTCACGTCGTCATTGGTGGCAGCAGCCAAACCCTCAAGCCGAGCCCGCGCGTCAAACATGAGCTGTTCGACACTAATGGGCAGCCACTCGCCATGCTTGATGGCTTCGACATCAGAAACGACCGAGCAAACTGTAATCTTGGCCGAGAAGCATTTGGCAAGCGAGGACGCCGTCGAGATGGCCTCGGCCCAGCTCGCCGGCTGGTCGAGATCCACTGGCACCAAAATGTTTCGATACATTGGGCGCCTCCAGTCCCTAAATGATGACTATATGGTTACGCCAATGCTGGCCCTTGTAAGTCCGCATTACTCCTTAGTTCCGGCCGGCCGTACGTTCCTCGACACCAGTAACGGATGCGCCGTCATGGACCAGGCGGAAGCGCGAGAGCGTGGCAAGGAGTGCGCCTACAGCCTTCGGGAAACTACGGAGTGAATATGCCGCAGCTTCGTGCGATCTGAAGTTCTCTGGACACCGGAGGCGCGATTTGGAGTGCGACAATGTCAACTACTGGCCACGAACCTCAAAACTTGCTTCCTCAATGGAGCGCGCAGCTTGAAACCAAGGGCGGCCTGAAGCTCAACGTCAGGCCGGCGGCCCCTGAGGATGAAGCCGAAATGACCACCTTCTTCGAACAGGCAAATGCTGACGACCTTCGGTTTCGATTCCTCAGCGCAGTTGGCAAAGTCGGGCATTCGCTCGTTCGACCGCTGATCGAAATCGATCATGAGCGTACCGAAAATCTCCTAGCTTTTGATGCGAGCGATGGTCGCCTCGCCGCGTCTGCAATGATAGCGGCCGACGACAAGATGGAGGATGCCGAGGTCGCCGTCATGGTTCGCTCCGACCTCAAGGGTCGCGGCGCCGGATGGTCAATGCTCGCCCATTCCTGTGACTTTGCGAAGCAGCATGGGTACAAAAGCATTCATTCCGTAGAGCTTGGCGACAACAACACCGCCATTGCCCTGGAAAAAGAGATGGGCTTCGCCGCAAGCCCCTGTCCTGGCGATGCCAGTCTGACCATGCTTTCGAAGACACTCAGAGCAGATTGAGATTGCGATGCCGGCAGATGATCCCGCTCAAGAGGAAGCGGCCACTACGAACTTGGATATGACCGCGATCGACGCTGCCGTACAGATTCTGAATGAGCATCGCGTAATGGCGGTCTCTACGCTCCGACCTGACGGATGGCCGCAGTCGACCATCGTCGGTTACGCCAACGACGGACTATCGCTTTATTTCGTCATCCTGAGGTCAAGCCAGAAACTGGCAAACATTCAGAAGGAAGATCGTATTGCCGTGGCGATAGGCGAGGAACCACCGATCCTTTCGGAGGCCAAAGCCGTGTACGCCGGAGCGCGAGCCGTCGAGCTCACCGATGAAGGCGAACGGGCCCATGCATGGGAATTGCTGAACCGCCGCCATCCAAACTTGGCACCCTATGACATCCCCGATCCCACGGTTACGGCGATGATGCGCGCGGATTGCCTCCATGTTTCGGTCGTCGACTTCACAAAAGGCTCGGGCCATACCGAAGCGTTTGACATTGGATCTGATTGACCGGGGCGCTTGCGCCGATGATCGTCAAGGAGGTGAAGGTTGAGGGCCTTGCGTCAGCATCCGGAACTGCATGCCGTCGCAAATATCGGCTGGCTTCGCGCAGCCGTGATG
>DASTVY010000050.1:0-3766 GCA_035758865.1 Sphingomicrobium sp.
CAGCCATTGCGGGGCCATGTCACGCATGATCCGGATGACTGCACGAGCCTCGATGTCGGGCGCTCCGAACAATTCCAGCGGTCGGGTGGTGCCCCTGCCCTCGCTCAGCGTCGCTCCTTCGAGCATCACGGTCCCGGCATAACAGCGCGCCATGTTGAGGTTGGCGGCGTTGGGCGAGGGATTGACCCAGATGCGATCGGCGGGCCAGCCGAAGCCGGGCCCATCGTCGGGCCGATAGCCCTCCATCTCGATCACTCGGTAATCGACGTCCAGGTTGAAATGATCGACGAACCATTTGCCGAGCTCGCCCAGGGTGAGGCCGTGACGCATCGGGATTGGCCCGGCTCCAACGAAGCTTTCCCAGCCCTCGCGCAGGGTCAGGCCTTCGATCGGCCGGCCGGCGGGATTGGGCCGGTCGAGGACCCACACGCTCTTCTGATGCTCGGCGGCGGCTTCCAGCATGTAGAGCAAGGTGGTGATGAAGGTGTAGATGCGGCAGCCGACGTCCTGAAGGTCGATGAGGACCGTGTCGAAGGTCGACATCGACTGGCCGGTCGGCCGGCGAACCTCACCATAAAGGCTGAAGACCGGGATTTCATGCTCCGGATCGATGAAGTCCGTGCTCTCGATCATATTGTCCTGCTTGTCGCCCCTCAGCCCATGCTGCGGACCGAAGGCGGAAGTGACGCGCAAATCCTCACATTCCGACAGGGCGTCGAGGCTATGCTTCAGATGGCAGGTGACCGAGGCGGGGTGCGCAACCAGCGCGACCCGCTTGCCGGCGAGCGGCTCCCGAAGCTTCGGATCCACCAGTAGCCGTTCGATACCCAGCATCATTCCGCGCTAACTCCATCAAGTAAAAGCGACCTGGTGGCCGCAGCATGAAAATCCGGTTCGCCAGGGGCGAAAGCCGTCGCCCAGTAGCGGATCAAGCCATCCACCTCCTCGATGACCGCCGTCAGGCCGATGTGAACCGGATCAGGAAATTCGGACTCAATCTTCGCTATCAGTGATAAGCTTTTGCTATCTAAAGATGTTTCAATCTCGATTTGAGCATCTGCGTCTCGCCTTCCGCTCCGATGGCTGTCGAACGAATAGGCCGCCCAGGCACCCGAAGGGGAGAGATTATACTCCCGATAAGAATCCCCATCCCCGGCCACGAACAGTTCGAAGCAGGTCGTCCGCCATAGATCATCGGCCCGCATCGGCGCAGCGGGAGGTGGCACCACCACGCGCGAGGTGTCGCCGACCGCGTAGAAGGTGGCCACCACCCCGCCGGACACTCGCCGAAGCTCCGCGTCCACGGTGTGGATTGCGCCAGGCGACGTATCGGGATGGCGGTAAAGCAAAGGCACCAGCCTGCTATTGCCCGAGCCTTGGCCTGTTGCAACCGGCCCTGCAGGCGCTAATCGGACATCAATGACCGAATATCAGTCCTCGCTCCTCCGCCTGCTCGAGACACGCGGCTATATCCACCAGGCGACCGATGCCGCCGGCCTCGACGCTTTGGCGTCGAAGCAGGTTATACCGGGCTATATCGGCTTTGATGCGACCGCGCCCTCGCTCCACGTCGGCAGCCTGGTGCAGATCATGATGCTTCGCCGCCTGCAGCAGGCCGGGCACAAGCCGATCGTGTTGATGGGCGGCGGGACGACCAAGATCGGCGATCCATCGGGCAAGGACGAGAGCCGCAAGCTCCTCAGCCATGAGGATATCCAGGCGAACATCGCATCCATCCGCAAGGTCTTCGAGCATTTCCTGACGTTCGGCGACGGACCGACCGACGCGATCATGGTCGACAATGCCGACTGGCTGGACCAACTCGCCTACATCGACTTGCTGCGCACGGTCGGCACCCACTTCACCGTCAACCGCATGCTGACGTTCGATTCGGTCAAAATGCGCCTTGACCGCGAGCAGCCGCTGACCTTCCTCGAGTTCAACTACATGGTCCTCCAGGCCTATGATTTCCGGGAGCTTTCGCTCCGTCACGACTGTCGGCTGCAGCTCGGCGGGTCGGACCAGTGGGGCAATATCGTCAACGGCATGGAATTGGCCCGCCGGATGGACGGCACCGAGCTATTTGGAGTCACCACGCCCCTCATTACCACCGCCGACGGCGCGAAGATGGGCAAGACCGCGAGTGGCGCCGTCTGGCTCAATGCAGACCAGCTACCGGCTTATGATTATTGGCAATTCTGGCGGAACACGGCCGATGCCGACGTCGTCAAATTCCTCAAGCTGTTCACCGACCTGCCGCTGGATCGGATCAGCGAGCTTGAGAAACTCGAGGGCCAGTCGATCAATGAGGCCAAGATCGTGCTAGCGAATGAGGCGACAGCGATGCTGCATGGAGGCGATGCTGCTCAGGCCGCGGCGGAAACCGCTCGCCGGACCTTCGAAGAAGGCACCACGGGCTCGGACCTGCCTACCCTCAGCGTTCCGGAAGGCAGGATCGGCATCGTCCAGGCGCTGACCGGTCTCGGCTTTGCGGCATCCAACGGCGAGGCTCGCCGCAAGATCGGCGAAGGGGCGGTCAGGCTGAATGACGTCACGGTCGACGATCCGCACCTGATCGTCGCGATCGGCCCCGAGCCGCTGAAGCTAAGCCTCGGCAAGAAGAAGCACGGTTTGCTGGTCGGCTAGCTCCGCCGAACCAGGACAACGCCGGCGACCACCAGCAAGGCACCGGCGATCCGGCCCAGGTTGATCGGCTCCTTGGGCAAGCCCAGCGCACCATAATGGTCGAGCAGCAAGGCGGCGACAATCTGTCCGGCAATCCCGATCGTGACAAGAGACGCCAGGCCAATGCGAGGAGCAGCATAGGCCGCCGCTCCGACGAAAAAGGCACCGTAGAGCCCGCCGATCCATACGTACCACGGCAAGCCGGAAAAGGCGGACGCCGCCGGGCGGTTGCCGCTGGCCAGCCATGTCGCAAGCAAGGCCAGAGTGCCGACGACGAAGGAAATGAGTGCCGCCAGCACTGGCGAGCCGCCTGCTTTGGCCAATATTGCGTTGGTCGGGGCCTGAACCGCGATCAGCACGCCGGCCACCAAGACGAGGAGTGCAGGGAGCAACACCGAGGGATTCATCAATTTGCTCCTATCCTGACCGCAGCAGGCCCACCGCCGCATCTCGCTCAAACAGGTAAAGGCACAGCCGAGCCGCCTGCCCGCGTGTCGATGCAAGGCCGCCGTCGCGGTCGAGCAGTAGGCGCGCGTCGCCTTGGGCGATGGGGGCCAGCTCAGCGACGTCTTCGGGCGAAGCCACGCGGAAATTCTGCTCACCAGACTGGCGGGTTCCGAGGATTTCGCCGGGCCCACGCAGGCGAAGATCCTCCTCGGCGATACGGAAGCCATCATTGGTCTCCCGCATCAGGGCGAGACGGGCCCTTCCGGTTTCACTCAGATGCTGGCCGCGCAGAAGGATACAGCGGCTGGCGCCCCCGCCCCGCCCGACACGGCCGCGAAGCTGGTGCAGCTGGGCAAGGCCGAAGCGCTCCGCGCCCTCGACGATCATCAGCGTGGCGTTGGGGACGTCCACCCCCACCTCGATCACCGTCGTCGCCACCAGCACTTTGAGATCGCCAGACGCGAATGACGTCATGACGGCATCCTTGTCCGGCCCCTTCATCCGGCCGTGGACCAGCCCGACGCGGTCGGAGCCGAAGCGCTGCCGTAATACCGCGGCGCGGTCTTCGGCGGCAGCTGCGTCAATCGCCTCGCTCTCCTCGACCAGCGGGCAGACCCAGAATGCCTGGCCGCCG
>DASTVY010000141.1:0-5396 GCA_035758865.1 Sphingomicrobium sp.
CGTCGAGCTCGCAAACACGCGTTACGAGAACGGTTATTCCGATTACCTCGAAGTGCTCGACACGGAGCGCAGTCTGTTCTCGGCCGAACTGCAGCTAGCCTCGGCTCAAGGCGATTATCTTCGCGCCATCGTCAATCTTTATCGCGCGCTGGGCGGCGATTGGACCGATACCACTTATGATCCGCAAGCCGCCGCAATCGGCCAGCGAGATGGGAGTAAGGAATGACGGACAGCCAACAACCGGGCCCGGCGGCACAGGCTGCAGCGGCCGGTGGCGGAGCTGCGCGGGAGGTCAGCGTCAGCGAGGTTGACGTGGTGACCACCGAACCGGCTGCCAGCCCAGTGCGGAAGATCGTCCTGATCGCGCTCGGAATCTTGCTGACGCTGTTCATCTATCATGTGCTGTCGGACCGCTACACGCCCTACACGTCCCAGGCGCGTGTCGAGACGTTCCTCACTCAGGTCGCGCCCGAAGTGGCCGGCGACGTGCTGGAAGTGGGCGTCAAGGACAACAGCCGGGTCAACAAGGGGCAGCTCTTGTTCAACATTGATCCGGAGCCCTATCAGGTTGCCATTCGCTCGGCCGAAGCCAATCTGGCGGTGGCGCTACAGGCCGCGGACGTATCCGTTGCGGACGTCGCCGCGGCACGGGCCCAGGTTCGCAAGCAACGGGTCGACCTCGCGGCGAGCCGCCAGCTCGGCAAGATCGTGACCGACCTGGTAGGCCAGCGAGCGCTCGCGGAGACCCAGGGAATTCGTGCCCGCGCGGACATTGGCAAGACCGAGGCCGATGTGACCAAGTCCGAAGCCGACCTGAGGCGAGCGGAAGCCAATCTGGGAACACCGGGGATGGGCAACCCCAAGGTCCGGCAGGCGCTCGCGGCGCTGGACCAGGCACGCCTCGACCTTCGCAACACCACCGTCGTTGCGCCGGCCAGGGGCACCGTCACCAACCTAAGGCTTGCGAAAGGTCAATTCGTCAGCCCCGGCCAGCCGCTGCTAAGCTTCCTTGAAAGCGGCCCCCGATGGATCTCGGCTGACATGCGCGAGAACCAACTGGGCAATGTCAGGCCCGGCCAGGAAGTGCTGCTTGCCCTCGATATCATGCCGGGGAAACTTTTTCATGGCCGGGTGCACAGCGTCGGCTGGGGTGTCAGCCAGGGCGACGAGGCGCCGACCGGCCAGCTTGCGTCCAACCCTCCTGACCAGGGTTGGCTCCGCAATCCCCAACGCTTCCCGGTCCGAATCCTGCTGGACCCGGAAGATGCGAAAGAAGCCGGAATCGATGTCGGGCGTAGCGGCGCACAGGCGAACGTGATGATCTTCACTGAAGACGAATCGATCATGAACCCGATCGGCCGGCTCTGGCTCAAACTCGTCGCGCTGCTGAGTTACCTGCAATAGCCATGGCCATCGCGTTTGGCATTCGGCGGAAAACTGTCGACCCGGTCGAAGCGGCGCGGATGCATTTCATCATGCGCTTCGCTGTCGGAACGACGCTCGGTTTTACCGTTTGCGAATATATGGGCTGGCAGCCTTCGGCGCTTGCCGCGGTGCTGTCCGGGATCATGATTGCCAAACTGCCGGTGGCCCCCCCGTTCAAGGTAGGCGCGGTGCTGGTCCTCGTCATGTTCGTTTCTGCCTGGCTGGCCAACGCAGTCTCCCTTTGGCTTCACGAAGTGCCGCAAGTCCTGTTCGGTGTGATTGGACTTGTCCTGTTCCTGGCATTTTATGGGCTTGCACAGGCCAAGGCGCAGCTGCCGCTTACCTTGCTGCTGATAAGTATCGCCATCATCCCTTTGCTGACCCTTTCGTACCCCGACCAGGCCCCTGTCATGGTCAAGGTTCTTACGTGGGCGATGGGTCTGGCCGTCATCAACACCTGGGTCATGCACGCCATCTGGCCCAAGGTCGCAATCATCCCCCAGGCACCGCCGCAGGCGGCGGTGGGCGCACCGATCGCGACCGCGGTGGTGGGCACGCTGATCGTCCTTCCGGTGATGCTCATCTATTGGATGTTCGGGTTGATCGATGCGATGCCGGTATTGCTGCAAACGGTACTGATAGTGGCCAAGATGGAAGAAGAGCGAAGCAAGGCCACCGCAATCGCAAAATTCATCAGCAACTTCATTGGCGGCTTCGTTGGGCTCGCTGCCTATTTGCTGCTGGGTATCGCTCCGACCCTGGTCACCTTTGCCCTGATCACCTTCATTCTCTCCGTCTGGTTTGGATTCCTGATTGCAAGAGGCGGCATAAAAGGCAGCAATGCCGAACTGGCTTTCAACGCAACGATGGTCATCTTCGGTCTCTTCATCTTGAAAGGCGATGCGAACGCGGGAGCATGGACTGCACGCATCGTGCAATTCTTCATCGGTTGCTCATTTGCAGTCGGGATGATGGCGCTGCTTTGGCCGAGGCTTGAAAAGCGGAGGAAAAAAATGCCGGCCCCGGAGTTATCCGGAGCCGGCTAGCCCCCGTGGGAGTCCTGCCCTACACCTGCAACGACGGCAGCTTTACTGCTGGACCGTTACCGTCGCAGGATCCGGGACCGAAACATAAACGATCGTGTCGCCCTCATATTGCGGCTGGTAGTAAGCCCCGCCGCAGGAATAATAGGTGTAGGTGTGCCACGGATAGGGAGAACAGCCTCCCGGTAGGGCATAATATGCCGAACCATAGGCCATCGCGGTCATGCCCGCCACCGCACCAATCGCGAGGCCGGCGCCGAGCGGATAATCGCCCCAGCCGTCCCAATCGCCACCCCAATCATTGTCGATATCGATGTCGTTGTTAATGTTGGTGTTGCGATCACCGCCGCTGATATTGGTGTTGCGATCGCCGCGATTGTTTTGGCGATCGCCGCGATTGGCCATCCGGTCATCCTGCCGGGCACCACGGTCACCCTGCCTGGTATCGCGATTGCCCGCGCGGTCACCCTGCCTGGTATCGCGGTTGGCTTGGCGGTCGCCTCCACGGCCGCCTTGACCGGGCCGAGTACTTGGACGCTGCGCACCGGCGCCGCCCTGGCCTGGCCGCGTACCGGCGGTTTGGCCCCGGCCGCCCCTGCTCATACCGGTGCTCGGCATTTGGCTGGCGCGTCCGCCACCGGCAACGCCAGAAGGCCGGCTGTAGCCGCCACCGCCAGGTCGGCTGTAGCTTCCTCCGCGGCTGAAGCCCGATCCGCCGCCTCCGCCGCGGTTATAGCTGCCACGGCTTGCGGATCCGCCACCGCGGCTCATGCCGCCGCCGCGGCTCATGCTGCCGCCACCTCGGCTCATGCTGCTCGATCCGCCGCGGCTAAATCCGCCGCCGCCGCGTCCACCACCGCCGCCGCCGCGTCCACCGCGTGCATCGGCCTCCTGGACCACGAAGGCGGCCAGGCTCACGAAAGCGCCGACCATTGCCAGGCGCGAGAATATGCCGCGCATCTTACTCTCCCTTAAAGGTAGCCAACTGGATCCGCTTCGCATTCGCGTCGGGGACGAAAGTAAAGTCGGCATCGGTGAAGGCGGGATTCATCTGCCAGCTCAAGCGAGCAGTGAAGGTGGGCCTGGCGGGATCGGTCCGGTCGACGATCACAAACTTGCGAGGCCAGGGCTGATCACCCTTCTGAATCCAGACTTCCCAATCCACATCCTCTTCGCGAAACGCGAAGTGATCGGTATCGACTCCATCGATGGTCGCCGATCCCACCTCATAGGCGGACTTCAGCGACTGGATGCGATCCGCATTGGTGCCGTCGCCCCAGCGGAACAGGTCCTCTAGCGGCAGTGCGATCCCGAACTTGTTGTAAATGGTATCCAGGACTTCGCGATTGGTACCGGGCGCAGGGACGGTGGCATAAAAGCCAAGCTTGGGCGAATAGACCGTGAAATTCTTGCCGTCGTAGATGAAGCGCCTACTCTTTATGTTGCTTTCATAATCAATCACGAATCCCGGCCGGCGAGCCTTGTAAGTGGCGGTCCCGTCGAGCTGGATGCGCTGGCCATCATTGGTGACCACGTCCAGGCTGCTTTGAGACGTGATCGCCAGCGTCTTGGCCGACATGAGGTAATTGCTCATCTCCTTGATGGCGTCGATCGCTTCATCTTCGATGACGCCCTCAGTGACGATAGGATCGGCATTTGCCGAGCGCGGCATTGTCACGCCTGACCGCGGGGGAGTTGAGGGTTGAGCCTCGGGCGCGGTTTGCGCGGCGCCGTTCTGGGCGCATATCAGGGTCAGTGTGAGCCCCAAGGCCAATGCTCGGAAGGGGGAACTCGCCATACGTCACTCTCCATGACAGGCGCAAAATTGCGTTTGCCAGTTTGGCCTAACACCCGTTTGGCGGCTCTTTTATCGGGATAACCCTTATCCTTTGGGGGTAACTCACCTGAGGTCCGCAGCTTGTGCGCTCGGACGAACTAGCCCCCGTCACCGGAGCCGCCCGGGGGGGGAGTGGAGGGAGCGGCTCCGGTGTCGGGGACGTGGACGGGTCTTCAAGCTATTGCTTGCGGATTCCGTCCGTATCTACTGGCGAGGACGACTTGAGGTCGTTCAGCCCGCGTGCTGCGATCCTCGCCCATGTGTCGAACAGGGCTTCGAAATCGGCGAGGTTACTGCTGTAATTACGACGATAGGTGGGCCCTTCGCCCGCCTCCCGCCGGTCGATCGCACGGCCAAGCAGCTGGCCGGTTAGAGAGTCTCGAGCCTCGATCGCGAAGGTGGCCTCGCCGGCATCGACGGCAAAGCTGCTGGAACGGCCAGGGATATCCCGTTCGGGGGCGTTGACTTCAAGATTGACGATCGCAACGCCAAGCCGAAGCACATCCGGCCCGGGCGCCGCGACGACCTGATATCCCTCTTCGGTAAAGCGGTCCGGGAAAATTTTTGTCAGGCTCGCTTCGGCCTGGGTGACGGCATCGCGAACATCCTTGTCCGAAATCCGCCCCGACAATGTCATGGCCGAACGATTGAAATCTCGCTGCCAATTCTTGGCGAAGGCGACCTGCGGCGGGTCGAACATCACCTTTGAATAGGCCCGGAAGTCGGCATGCGGCAGCAGATAGGCGAGCCCGAGCTTCTTCGCCTTCACCTGGACTAGGCCGTCCCAGGTCTCCGGCGCCTTTGCCGTCGCTCCGGTCGCGCCAACGGTCAGAGCCAGCGCCGCGAAGATCAGCTTTACGGCACGCATGTTAACCCTCCCTGCCCCAACATATTCGGCGGCTTCTGTGCATTATGAATGAGTTAACCGCGACGCCCATCGGGGAAAGGCCGGATGAGCGGCTAAGGAATGGAATTCGGGGTTTGCCTCCCCCCGCTGCTGCGGCGGTTGCGCGGCGGTTGCAATGGAGGACACATTGGATTTGTGGGATAAGGGCCAATCACGTAGCCGTGCGGGGGTTTACCCCGATATG
>DASTVY010000174.1:0-9431 GCA_035758865.1 Sphingomicrobium sp.
AACTATTCGACGTCGGGCTCGACGACGACGTTCAAGGCCGGCGTTAACTGGAAACCAATTCCCGACCTGCGGCTCAGGGCGACCTGGGCCGAGGGCTTCCGGGCTCCGACGATCGGCGAGCTGTTCGGTACGCCGTCCAGATTTGACCAGACCATCACCGATCCTTGTTCTGATCTCAACAACTCGGGCGCCTCCGCAACGGTTCGCGCAAATTGCATAGCGCAAGGCGTGCCTGCCGACGGCAGCTATGTGCAAATCAACCCGCAGATTTCTGTGATCACCAGCGGCTCGGAGGATTTGAAGCCGGAGACGTCAAAGAGCTGGGTGGTCGGCGCGGTGCTCAGCCCGTCGGCGATTCCACGCTTCTCCATCGAGGCCAATTATTTCAACATCAAGGTCGACGGCGCCATCCAGGCGATCGCGGGGCAGACCCTGCTAAGTCGCTGCGCCGAACTGGCCGACCAGTTGAGCTGTGACAGGACCAACCGAACAAGTTCGGGAGCTCTCGTTTTCATTGAAGCTCCGTTGGAAAATATAGCCGGGATCGAAACCGACGGATTCGACATCACCCTCAACTATCGGTCGCCGGAATTCCTTGGCGGCACGCTGGGCCTGTTCTGGGCAAACTCGATCCTTCGAAACTACACTCTCATCGTCCCGGCGACCGAGGGCACTACCGAGATTGAACGGGAAGGCACGGAGCAGGGCAGCCCCGACCAGGCGTTCCCCAAATATAAGTCGACCGCGATCTTTGACTGGGATGCACAGGATTGGGGCTTATCGCTTACCGGCCGTTACATCGGTAAGGTCACCGAGTCGCAGAACGACAACAAGCTTGGAAGCCGCCTTTATGTCGACGTGCAGGGGCGGCTGAGCCTACGGAATTGGGAGGACCGGTTCCAATTCGCGGCCGGAGTCAACAATCTGTTCGACAAGGACCCACCAGGCTGTATCAGCTGCGGTCTCAACAATTTCGATCCGACCACCTATGATGTTCCAGGCCGATATTTCTATGTCCGAGGGACCGTGAAGATGTAACTTCTCCACGGACCGCAATCAGGGAAGAGCGGCCTGACTTCGGTCGGCCGCCCTTTTCCTCGGTCGACCCAAAGGCGGCTTGAACATTGTCGCAATCCTGCCGATGTAGGGCAGGACACAAGCCAAGGACCCGCCTTTCCCATGGATCATCAAGACATCGTTTCCGGCCTCGTTCCGATCGTAATCGAGCAATCGAACCGGGGCGAACGCAGCTTTGACATTTATTCCCGGCTGCTCCGGGAGCGGATCGTCTTCATCACCGGGCCGATCGAGGATCATATGGCCTCATTGATCACCGCCCAGCTGCTCTTCCTCGAGTCCGAGAACCCGAAGAAGGACATTTTCATGTATATCAACTCGCCGGGCGGCGTGGTGACCGCCGGCCTCGCGATCCACGATACGATGCAATATATCCGACCCAAGGTCAGCACCGTCTGCATCGGCCAGGCCGCGTCGATGGGCAGCTTCCTGCTTTGCGCCGGCGAGCCCGGCATGCGCATCGCGCTTACCAACAGCCGGATCATGATCCACCAGCCGTCGGGCGGTGCCCAGGGCATGGCTTCGGACATCGAGATCCAGGCCCGCGAGATCCTGCGCATGCGCACGCGCCTCAATTCGCTTTATGCCAGATATACTGGCCAGGACATCGAGGCGATCGAGACGGCGATGGACCGCGACAAGTTCCTGGAGGCCGACGAGGCCAAGGAATTCGGTCTGATCGACGAAGTGTTCGACCGGCGCCCGGACATCGGTGAGGGTGACACCACCGGCGCGGCTGACGTAACGCCGGCCTGAATGAGACGGTGCGGCAGGTAGCGGCCTTGCCCTACCGCTTCGCCGGGGGTGAATCTGGCGGAGCGGTCGAGGTCCTGCTCGTCACCTCATTCCGATCCCGGCGCTGGATCATCCCCAAGGGGAATGTCGATGAAGGAATGTCTCCGCAGGCCGCTGCGGCCATGGAAGCCCAAGAGGAAGCCGGGGTCAGCGGATCGATCGGCAAGCATTCGATCGGAAGCTACTGCTACGAAAAATTCGATGATTCCGTTGGCGTCTGTCAGATCGAAGTCGACGTCTATCCGTTGCGGGTCGAAATTGTGATGGCGCATTGGCCGGAAATGGCTTCGCGCGAGCGCCAGTGGCTCCCGAGCGATGAAGCATCATTGGTCATAAGTGAGCCGGGGCTTGCGGCGATCGTGAAATCCTTTTCGCCGGATGTCATTGAATAGCTTGCCGCTCTTGCTCCTCCGGGCCGGACGTTCCATATTTGGGACAGGCACTTGGGGGCGGGAGCCGCGTTAACCCATCTGCCAGTTTGATTGTGCGATAAACCGGTTTAGCATGACCGGGCGGTCCATGTGGCCGTGGTGAAGACAAGGGATTGTATGACGAAGCTTTCCGGCGGCGGCGATAGCAAGAGCACGCTTTACTGCAGCTTCTGCGGCAAGTCGCAGCACGAGGTTCGCAAGCTGATTGCGGGCCCAACCGTCTTCATCTGCGACGAATGCGTCGAGCTATGTAACGACATCATTCGCGAAGAGACCAAGTCCGCCCTGGTCAAGACGCGCGACGGCGTCCCGACGCCGTCCGAGATCTACAAGGTGCTGGACGACTATGTGATCGGTCAGCAGCGAGCCAAGCGCGTCCTGTCGGTCGCCGTGCACAATCATTACAAGCGGCTCGCCCACGGCACCAAGACCGGAACCGATGTCGAGCTTGCAAAATCCAACATCCTGCTGATCGGTCCGACCGGTTGCGGCAAGACTCTGCTGGCCCAGACGCTGGCTCGCATCCTGGACGTTCCGTTCACCATGGCCGACGCGACCACGCTGACTGAGGCCGGCTATGTCGGCGAGGATGTCGAGAACATCATTCTGAAGCTGCTTCAGTCTTCCGACTACAATGTCGAGAAGGCTCAGCGCGGCATTGTTTATATTGACGAGATCGACAAGATTTCGCGGAAATCAGACAATCCCTCGATTACCCGCGATGTGTCGGGCGAAGGCGTGCAGCAGGCCTTGCTGAAGCTGATGGAAGGCACGACCGCCTCTGTCCCGCCCCAGGGAGGCCGCAAGCATCCGCAGCAGGAATTCCTGCAGGTCGATACGACCAATATTCTGTTCATCTGCGGCGGAGCATTCGCCGGCCTGGAAAAGATCATCGGCGACCGCTTGCAGGGCAAGTCGATCGGTTTTGGCGCCCATGTCGCGGCGCCCGAAGATCGGCGTGCCGGCGATGTACTGAAGTCGACCGAGCCCGAAGATTTGCTGAAGTTTGGCCTGATCCCCGAGTTCATCGGCCGACTGCCAGTCATCGCAACGCTCGAGGATCTCGACGAAGAGGCGCTGGTCAAGATCCTGGTCGAACCGAAGAATGCGCTGGTGAAGCAATATCAGAAGCTGTTCGACATGGAGGATGTCGACCTTGGCTTCTCCGACGAGGCGCTGCACGCGGTCGCCAAGAAGGCGATCGAGCGCAAGACTGGCGCTCGCGGCCTGCGGTCGATCCTCGAGGGCATCCTCCTCGACACCATGTTCGACCTGCCGTCGATGGAAGGCGTCGATGAGGTTCACATCGACAAGGACGTGATCGAGGGCCGGAAGGATCCGGTCCGGGTCTACGCCAAGAAGGAAAAGACGGCTTCCTCGGGCGACGCGGCCTAACGCGTGGGGACCTCCCAGCAGCCGGTCCGGCTGTTCGACGATAGCTTCCTGAAATATTTTCCCGCCACAATGCGCGAGCCGCGTCGTGCCTGGCTCGCCATATTGACTGCCTGGGCGCTCAGCATAGTCGGAAGCCTTGCGCTGGCCGCGCTTTCGCGGGCTGTTGCGCCGGCCCTGCCGGCGCCCGAATTCCCGATGAAGGGCCCGATGGCGCTCTTCTTGCTCGTTGTGTTCGCACCTTTTGTCGAAACGCTGATCATGGCGGGATTGCTATCGTTGCTCCTGCGCTTCCTGCCGCCCGCAATATCGATCCTGCTCAGTGCTCTTGCGTGGGGAATCGCGCATTCGTCGATGGCCCTCGGCTGGGGCCTGGTCATCTGGTGGCCATTCCTGATTTTTTCGACGCTCTATGTCGTCTGGCGCCAGCGCGGTTTTTGGGCTGCTGTGGGCGTCGCAGCCACGACCCACGCGCTTCAGAACCTGGCGCCCGGCCTGGCGGTTGCGTTCGGCTGATCCTTCATTGCGCTGGGGGCCAGGCCCGCCCATATAGCTTTGCATGACTAACCAAACACTTCCCGTTCTTCCGCTTCGTGACATTGTCGTCTTCCCCCATCGGATCGTGCCCCTGTTCGTAGGCCGCGAAAAATCGGTCGCCGCGCTGGAATCGGCCATGGCAGCCGACAAGCAATTGTTCCTGGTCGCACAGCTCGATCCGGCGGAAGACGATCCCGATCGCGATGCGCTCTACGACCTGGGAGTCATCGCAACCGCCATGCAGCTGCTGAAGCTGCCGGACGGGACCGTTCGGGTACTGGTTGAAGGTGCGCAGCGCGCCCGCCTGGTCAGCCTGAAGGACGCCGACGGCTATCAACAGGCCGAAGTCGTGTTGGTCGACGAAGAGTCGGCCGAGGGCCCCGAAGCCGCGGCGCTGATGAGATCGGTCATCGATCAATTCGAAAATTACGCCAAGCTCAACAAGCGTCTTCCGGCCGAAACTTCGATGCAGCTGGGCGAAATCGACAATCCCTCGATCCTGGCCGATGCCGTTGCGTCCAACCTGTCGATCAAGGTTGCGGACAAGCAGGCATTGCTCGGCGAGCTGAACCCGGCAAGGCGCCTGGAAATGGTATTTGCCTTCATGGAAGGCGAGCTTGGTGTCCTCCAGGTCGAAAAGAAGATCCGCAGCCGCGTGAAGCGGCAGATGGAGAAGACGCAGCGCGAATATTATCTCAATGAGCAATTGAAGGCGATTCAGCGGGAACTCGGCAATGAGGCCGAGGACGGTGGCGATGAGCTCAATGAGCTGGCCGCCAAGATCCGCAAGACCCGGCTCAGCAAGGAAGCACGCAACCGCGCCAATGCTGAACTGAAGAAGCTTCGTGCAATGGCGCCGATGAGCGCCGAGGCGACGGTCGCCCGTAACTATCTCGATGTGCTGCTTGGGCTTCCCTGGGGCAAGAAGTCGCGGCTGAAACGCGACATCGCGGAAGCCCAGCAGGTACTCGACGAGGACCATTACGGACTTGAGAAGGTCAAGGAGCGCATCGTCGAATATTTGGCGGTGCAGGCTCGCACCAACCGGCTCAAGGGTCCGATCCTCTGCCTGGTCGGCCCGCCAGGCGTGGGCAAGACCTCGCTCGGCCGCTCGATCGCACGCGCAACGGGCCGCGAGTTCGCTCGCCAGTCGCTTGGCGGCGTTCGGGACGAAGCCGAGATCCGCGGACATCGCCGGACCTACATCGGATCGCTGCCGGGCAAGATCATCGCCAACTTGAAGAAGGCCGGAACGAGTAATCCGCTGTTCTTGCTCGATGAGATCGATAAGCTTGGCCAGGATTTCCGGGGCGATCCGTCATCGGCACTGCTTGAGGTGCTGGATCCCGAGCAGAATAGCCGTTTCCAGGACCATTATCTGGAGCTGGATTACGATCTTAGCGACGTGATGTTCGTCACCACCGCCAATTCCCTGGACATGCCCCAGCCGCTGCTCGACCGAATGGAGATCATCCGCCTCGAAGGTTACACCGAGGATGAGAAGGTGGAGATCGCCAAGCGCCACCTGATCCCGAAGCAGATCGAGGCGCACGGGCTCAAGGAAGGCGAACTCTCGTTCACGGACGACGGCTTGCGCTCGATCATCCGTCATTACACGCGGGAGGCCGGCGTCCGCACCCTTGAGCGGGAGCTTGCCAAGATCGCGCGCAAGTCGCTGCGCCAGATTCTGGAGGCCAAGACTGAAAAGGCCACGCTCGAAGCACACAATGTCGGCGATTATCTGGGAGTTCGGAAGTTCCGCTACGGCATGGGCGAGGAAGAGGATCAGATCGGTGCGGTCACCGGGCTGGCCTGGACTGAAGTCGGTGGCGAGCTGCTGACGATCGAAGCCGTCACCGTGCCCGGCAAGGGTCAGATCAAGACGACCGGCAAGCTTGGCGAAGTGATGCAGGAGTCGATCCAGGCGGCGATGAGCTTCGTCAAGGCCCGGGCTCCGGTTTACGGCATCAAGCCGTCGACCTTCGCCACCAAGGACATTCACGTCCATTTGCCGGAGGGCGCAGTCCCCAAGGATGGACCGTCAGCCGGCATCGGCATGGTGACTGCGATGATTTCGACGCTGACTGGAATCCCAGTGCGCCGTGACATCGCGATGACCGGCGAGGTGACGCTGCGCGGCCGCGTCCTGCCGATCGGCGGCCTCAAGGAAAAGCTATTGGCAGCATTGCGCGGCGGCATCCGGATCGTTCTCATCCCGTCCGAGAATGAAAAGGACCTGGCCGAGATTCCGGCAACTGTGAAAGAAGCGCTGGAAATCGTCCCGGTGAGCCATGTCGACGAGGTGCTGGCACGGGCTTTGACCCAGGCCATGACTTCGATCGAATGGACAGACCCTGACGAGCAGGCGACCGAGCCCATGGTTCCGCCGGCCGTCGGTGGGGACGGAGCCACCGTTCGTCATTAGTCCTTTGACTTGGGGCCGGGAAATTGCCTTAAGTCAATTTTTCTCGGTTTTCCGAGTCTCGTGCGGACAATGCGGGAGCGTAAAAGATGAACAAGCAGGAACTAATCGGCCAAGTTGCCGAACGTGCGGGATTGTCGCGGAATGACGCCAGCCGTGCCGTCGAAACCATGCTTGAGCTGATTACGTCCACCCTGAAGCGCGGAGACGAAGTCCGGCTTGTCGGCTTCGGCAATTTCTCCGTTACCAGGCGCAAGGCGTCCACAGGACGCAATCCGCGCACCGGCGAGCCGATGCAGATCAAGGCGACATCCCAGCCGAAGTTCCGGCCCGGGAAAGTATTGAAAGACGCCGTTCAATAACAATGCGGTGATGACGGCTGGACAGGCGTTCGGCCCTTGCTTAAGTGCCGCTCCATTCCAGGCATGGGCGCGTAGCTCAGCGGTAGAGCACACCCTTCACACGGGTGGGGTCACAGGTTCAATCCCTGTCGCGCCCACCATGCCAAAAGCCAGCCAACTCAACTTGTTAGGCCCACTTTCTCAATCCGCCTGATTGCGCCCCAATGGAGTGGGCATGCTTTGGGGGCTACGAACTCGGGCATTTTTGAAGGTCTAAGCGGGTTACAGGCTCAATCCCTGTTGAGCCCACTATGCCGGACAAGATGAAAAACACCCGCCAAACCTACGGCTTGGGCAGGTTTTTTCGAGCCGTTGCGGTCGCTCAGCGAAGGTAGCCGGGCTGGAAGCCAGCAACGCGACGAAGCTCTTCCCATTCGGTGAACTGTATTTCGCGGCCTCGCCGATGGATCAGGCCTTGCCGTTCCAGGTCGGCGAAGACCCGGTTTACATTGACCGATGTCTGGCCGGTAATGTCCGCAATCTGTTGCTGCGTGAACGGGTTGATCATGCTCTGGGTGGCAGGGTCAATCCTCATTCGGGTGACCGTTTCACAAAGCAGGTGGGCGACGCGCGCCGTGGAATCCCGCCGGCCAGTATTGACGAGCCATTCATATCCGATCGCGTTCTGCCGCTGCACCAGCTTCCAGAAAAAACGCGCAACCTCGGGATTGGCATTCACGATGTCGTCGAAATCCTCGGCCTTTCCGATCAGGATTTCACTCCTGATGATTGCTTGAATGCCGTAATCTGCAGTGCCTTCATGGGGCAGGACGCCTTCGCCGGGGAAGCGCAGCGATACGATTTGCCGTCTTCCGCTGCCGTCGCTCTTGAATTTCGCGAGCAAGCCGGAACGGACCAGCATCACCTCGTCGCGTGGGACGCCGGGCTCGCGGAACGGGCGCCGCGGTTCGACATGCACGACCTTGTGCGGCATGTTAAGGAACAGTTCCGCATATTTTTCGTCCAGGCCAGCCCGAACAAGTCTATCGCGCACAGCAACACCGGATTCCTCCGGAGCGCGCGCCCGCCGAATCGTCATCTCATTCTCCCCTGCGGCGACGAATGCTCCGCTTGCCGGGGTGGTGCAAGGATAATCCATTGGATCGGCAGAGAAACGAGGCTAGCTCGAGGTTAACCAGTTTTGAGAAATCCGGTCGCGAAGCCCTTCAATTTCCACCTTGTCGAGGTTCACACCCGATCCGAGATCAGGTTGGCCCGGCCAGCCAGCGTCGACAAGGCTCGTTCTCCCCAAGGTCCTGCCGCCCGAATAGCGCGGGAAGACATGAAAGTGGACGTGAGGATCCACCATCATCAGCATCAGATAGTTGATCTTTTCGTAGCCAATTTCGGCAAGAAGGGTCGCTTCAATTTCCTTGGTTACCGCGGCGAGCTCTGCGTGCGCGCCCGGCGGAAGTTGGCCGAAAGCGGTGGCGTCGCTCTTGGCGGCAAGAACCAACGAGCCGAGGGTCACCTGGGAGGGCCGGGCCAATACGGCCCAATGCTCATATTCGCGGATCAAGCTGTCGGGATATCCGAATTTGCGCATGGTCTCATTGGCCATTGCCGTCCCTTTCGCTATTGCTTGCCAAGCATCAAGTGCTTCCTTAAGGGGGCGGCGCGTCCCTTCAAGGCGCATTATGGCGATCGTAGCTCAGTTGGTTAGAGCACCGGTTTGTGGTACCGGGGGTCGCGGGTTCAAGTCCCGTCGATCGCCCCATTAAATCAGGCACTTAGCCGAATAACAGACAATTGCTCCGAAGTTCCTTCCGAACCAGCCGGAGCGCGATCAGGCGGATGCAAATTCCCATGAATACACCTTGGGGCTACCCCGATTTCGATGCTCATGAAGCACTGCACTTCGTTACCGATGAATCGACCGGCCTGCGGGCGATTATCGCCATGCACTCAACCCATTTGGGGCCGGCCGCGGGTGGCACCCGTTTCTGGCATTATGACGACGATGCCGACGCGCTGACCGACGCGCTCCGCTTGTCGCGGGGAATGAGCTACAAGAATGCCATGGCCGGACTTCCGCTGGGCGGCGGCAAGGCAGTCGTCCTGGCCAACAAGTCCCGCACCAAAACACCAGAGATGCTGGCCGTATTCGGTTCGGCCGTGAACTCGCTTTGCGGGAAATATGTCACTGCTGAAGATGTCGGAATGTCGGTCGCCGACATGATCGAGATTTCGAAGCAGACCAAATTCGTTGCCGGCCTTCCGGTCGAGGGCGGCGCGGTCGGTGGCGATCCGGGTCCGCACACGTCGCTCGGCGTGTTCCTGGGTATCAAGGCAGCGGTGAAGCGTGCGCTCGGCAAGGATAGCCTCAACGGACTTCACATTGCACTGCAGGGCGCTGGCAGCGTCGCGGGCGGCGTC
>DASTVY010000336.1:0-2398 GCA_035758865.1 Sphingomicrobium sp.
AGGCAGGCCCTGGTTTCGAGCCGGCCTTTCGCGGAGCCGTGGCGCTCTTGCTCTTCCTGCGAGTTCTCTTGACGGAAGCTTTTTTGGTTTTCGCGAGCGACTTATCGATAGCAAAATCCTCGCGTTTTTTCCCCGCTTTGATCTGAGCGGTCATCCATCGCGGCATGGCTCCCCGTCCTGCCCACGTCTCAACCCGGTTCTTCGGATTACGGTACTTGGGGGCCACCTTCCGGCCCTTAATCTTGCTCCCTCGAGGGCGGCCCACTGCCTTTTTGCCCGCCGTAAGCCAGCCGCCCTCCCCGAGGGCGGCAAGCTCACTTTGCAATTGGCCAGCTTTGCGGGAAAGGGCGCTGCCTATATCGTCGCGCAACTTGATCAACGCGTCGATAGACATCGAACTCAGCTTAGATGGTCGAGCCATTTGTCTTTATCCTCAGGATGTCAAAACGAAAGAAAACCACATACATCGCCTTACTGGAAGAGCAACTGACCCAGTATACTGCAAAACACGCGACGACCCCAGTCGCAGCAGTGGATAACCTATGCGGCAGCGGCCCATTGTGCTCGAACACTTGGCCCAGATCGCGGCAATCAATCCAGCCGCCGCATGCGGGGACAGGGGATGGCTGATCGCCGGCTCGCCTGCCGATGTATTTGACGCTCGCAAGGCGAGTCATTCGAACCCACGCTTCCCCCTACGACAAATCTCTGGTAAGCTGCTCTATGTCTTCAGGAACCAGGACGCATGCGAGAATCAGGGTCTGTGCCTGATCCGGCAGCTCGACCTTGAAGGTAAGACGCCGCGCGCCATCTCGTCTTTTCTGCACTTGCCATCCTACAATGCGAGCATCTTGGTCGGGCAGTGGTGGCTTGTGCTCCGGGAGTGAGGGACCGACCGAACGGCGTCCGACTTCTTTTTCGAACTCTGAAACGAGCCCTGCTAACTGGGGCCGCTGGAATTTCATCGGAAACTCACCGCCTTCGGCGGATTGGAACACCACGACGACAGCATCATCCTGCCTGTCGATGATCTTCACCTCTGCGGGTTCGAACGGTGCTACGGGCATCGGGAGGAGATCCTAAAGCGGTTCCCTGCCGATTTGAATCGGCGGGATTCCCAAAGGGCTAGGGTTGAGCGAGTCTTTGGTCATTGATTCTCCTTTGCGGGGGTGTGCAATGCCGAAGTCCTATCTGGTGACCTGCGGGAACGCGTGATCGAAGCGGTGGAGATTGAGGGGGCATCGCGGCGCGAGGCGGCCGAACGCTTTGGGGTCAGTGTCAGTTCTGGAGTCAGATGGCTGCAGCGCTGGAACGAAAGCGGAAGCGCAGCGCCGAAACCGCGCGGAGGAAGCGTATCTCCATTGGAAGCGCATGAGGAGCGGATATTGGCGCTTATCGCCGAACGGCCGGATCTGACCTTGAAGGAGACGCTTGTTGAGTTGCTCAAGCGGCGGATTCGAACCAGCCGGAGTGCACTTTCGCGGTTTTTTGGTCGACATGGCGTCACCTTCAAAAAAAAGCCTGCAAGCCGCAGAACGGCAGCGATCGGACGTCGCCCGCGCACGGCGACGCTGGATCCGAGAGCAAGGCATGCTTGACCCCGCCCGGTTGGTGTTTATCGACGAAACTGCGGTCAGCACCAACATGGCGCGGATCAGGGGGCGCGCTCCGCGGGGCGTGCGTGTGATTGGCCACGTGCCGCTTGGTGAGTGGAAGACGATCACCTTTGTGGCTGGCTTGCGCCACAACAGAATGACCGCGCCGATGGTCGTCGACGGGCCGATGACAGGCGAGATGTTCCTGGCCTATGTCAAGCAATGCCTGGTTCCGACGCTTAGGCGCAACGACATCGTCGTGATGGACAACTTCCGAGCCCACAAGGTCCCCGGCATCCGCGAGGCGATCGAGAAAGCGCGAGCGACGGTTCGCTACCTGCCGAAGTACTCGCCCGACCTCAACCCCATCGAGATGCCTTACAGCAAATTTAAAGCGTTGCTGCGCAAGGCCGCCGAACGAACCGTTCGGGGCCTCTACCGAACAATTCGATCGTTCGTGCCACTGCTCAGTGCTCAAGAATGCGCTAACTATTTCAGGCATGCCGGATATGCTGCAAAATGACCGGGAACCGCTTTAGTGTCCCATTTCCGACGTTCGTATCATTTCGCAGCACCGCTTTTACGAACGTCGGAAACAAAGGGACACTAGCAAGTCACGATCCTAGTGTGGCTTTGCATTTGACGTTCCTATGAAGGACTCGCGGCCGATACTGATAGGAACGTCAAATGCGCCACCCTAGACTTCACCGACCGATGGTGGCATGAACGCGCTCTCCCCCAATTGCGTTGGCCCGCCGATGAAAACGTTCTTCCTGCGCTTCTTTACCTGGTGGCACGGGGCG
>DASTVY010000016.1:0-4378 GCA_035758865.1 Sphingomicrobium sp.
CGCCGGGTTTTTTGACTGCGCGCCAGCTACTGGATCCTTGATGATTTCATCGCTGAAGTAATTGACGACGCCAGCAATGGCGAAAATGCCGCCCAATCGATCATATAGCGTTTGCCCCGATGCGGCTGGTTTCGCTCCCGCCTGATTTTCAGTTTGGGCCTGCTCCGAAGCACGGGCACATGCGGCGGCAAAGGGACCGGCGAGGACCCCCGCCGAAACCATCATCGCGCCGCGCCAGAACAACTCGCGCCTGGTATCCGTCGGCCCGGTGAGCTTCTCCTGGATTTCCTGGTCAATGCGTTGGGTTTCCATGGCTCGTAGCTCCCTGCGAAAGGGCCAGCCTGAAGTGCGCATTCGCTGCACAACTGCCGACCATAAACGTTCTAGGGGGCAGGAATGTCCGCTTTCCGCCATTTCCCCCTTGCAGGCGCCGTTCAGCATCCATGCTATAGGCAACGAACAATGACGCTGACCGACTGCAATCGACGCGCATTCGTGGGCCTGGCTGGAGGCACGGCATTGGCCGCCATCGCCATCCTTACCAGCGGCCGTGCTTCGGCAGCTTTCGAGATTCAATACAGCCAGGCCGAATGGCGCCGCCGGCTGGGCCCGGCGCGCTATCATATTTTGCGCGAAGAAGGCACGGAGCGCGCCTTCACGAGTTCGCTGCTCAAGGAAAAGCGGAAGGGCACTTTCGCCTGCGCGGGATGCGGCCTGCCGCTGTTCAGTTCTTCAGCCAAATTCGACAGCGGCACTGGCTGGCCGAGCTTCTGGAAGGCCTTGCCCAAAGCAGTAGCCTACCGTCGGGACGCGTCGCTCGGAATGATCCGGACCGAGGAACACTGCCGCCGTTGCGGCGGGCACCTTGGCCATGTCTTCGACGACGGGCCGCCACCGACCGGCAAGCGCCATTGCATCAACGGCCTGTCGCTTACCTTCAGACCGGCTTGATGCTGATCTTCCTGCTCGCCTACCTCGGCGGTATCCTCACGATCCTCAGCCCTTGCATCCTGCCGGTATTGCCTTTCGTTTTCGCCCGCGCCGACCGCCCGTTCCTGCGCAACGGCCTGCCATTACTCGCCGGCATGGCTATCACATTCGCGCTCGTCGCCACCCTGGCCGCGATCGGCGGCGGGTGGGCGGTCGCCGCGAACAGCGCCGGACGCTGGATCGCACTTGCCCTCCTGGCTGGCTTCGCACTTCTTCTGATTTTCCCAAGCTTGTCGGATCGAGCCATGCGACCGCTGGTCGGCCTTGGCGAACGATTGTCGGCCAAGGGGAGCGAGGACCGCATCGGCGGCTCGCTCCTGCTCGGCGTCGCGACAGGCCTGCTGTGGGCGCCGTGCGCGGGCCCGATCCTGGGCATCATCCTGACTGGTGCGGCTCTATCCGGCGCCAGCTCCATGACCGCCGGGCTGCTGCTCGCCTATGCGCTCGGCGCGGCAACCAGCCTCGCACTCGCTCTGCTGGTCGGCGGCAAGCTGTTCGCAGCGATGAAACGCTCGATCGGTGCCGGCGAAAGAGTTCGGCGTGTCCTGGGGGTATTAATCCTGGTCGGCGTGGGCACCATCGCTCTCGGCCTCGACACTCGCGTTCTCGCGCGCCTGTCGTCCGCGCAGACTTTCGCATTCGAACATCGCCTCGCCCGGCTGCTCGGCATGCAGGACGAGGAGCTGACCACCAGAACCGGCGGAACGCTTCCGATTGAAGGCGCGCTTCCGACGATGGATGGCGCCGTCCTGTGGCTGAATTCTCCGCCGCTCAGCCGCGAACAGCTGAAGGGCAAGGTCGTCCTGATCGACTTCTGGACCTACAGCTGCATCAACTGCATCCGGTCCGTGCCTTACGTCCGTGCCTGGGCCGAACGATATCGCAAGGACGGATTGGTGGTGATCGGAGTCCATTCGCCCGAGTTCGCGTTCGAAAAGGATCCGGCCAATGTCCGCAAGGCCGTCACCGATTTCGGGATCCGCTATCCGGTCGCACTCGACAATGAGCTCGCCATTTGGCGCGCATTCAACAACCGCTATTGGCCGGCCCATTACCTGGCCGATGCGCAGGGCCGCATCCGCTACCATCACTTCGGCGAAGGCCGGACGGACGAAACGGAGGCAGCAATCCGCGCCTTGCTGGCGGAAAAAGGCACCAGGCTGGGTGGAGTCGCCAAGGTGAGCAGTTCCGGCGCAAGCGCCGCCGCCGACTTCGCTTCGATCCGAAGCCCGGAAACATATCTTGGCACCCGCAAGGCCCAGAATTTCGTATCCCCCGGCGGTCTTCGCGAAGGCTTCGTCGATTATCGGCTGCCCCCAGCTTTCGATCTCAACCAATGGGGGTTCGGGGGCAGTTGGGCCGTGGAGCGCGAGCGCTCAATTCTACGGCAACCGGGCGGAAGCATCGCCTTCCGCTTTCGGGCCCGGGATCTGCATCTGGTCCTGGGCAGCGCAACCGGGCGGCCGGTTCGTTTCCGCGTGCTGATCGACGGCAAGGCGCCCGGCGAAGACCATGGCATGGACATCGACGTTGCCGGGAACGGCGAGGTGACCGGCCAGCGCCTCTATCAGCTGATCCGCCAAAAGGACGCGAGCCGCGAACGGCTATTCGTCATCACCTTTCTCGATGCCGGTGCGGAGGCCTATGCCTTCACCTTCGGCTAGGCGGCCAGCTCAAAAGCGTGAGGCTCGCGGTCGCACTCCTCGCGCCATTGCTGCCGGCGGCGCTCGGCAAGTACGTTCTGGAGCGCATAGAAATGCTGCGCCGGGTTCGCCCGGAAGCTAGCGGGCAGGGCCGGATCCCGACGAAGCTCTTGCTCGACCTTCGGCCAGCCCCTCTTCCGATTGCGAGTCAGCTCCCGTTCGAATGCCTTCTGCCCAAGCAGCTTGCGTGCCAAGCGGCGCAGCGCCGTAGAATCGATCGCGACCCAAGCCCGTTCCAGCATTGCGGCCTTTGATGCCTCCTCAGCGAGCGCTTCGCTCTCGTCGAACAGTTTGCTCGATTCGTCGGCGCCGATCGCACTGCCGGATCGACGGGCAGTGTGACAACAGATGAGAAGCTGAAGCAGCTCCGGCGGCAGGATGACCTCCGCCTCGTTCTTAAGCGATTTGGCGCCACTCAACCGATAGGCGGAGTAGCCGGCAACGAACCGCGTACGCGATGCTTCGCCCAACGCCTGCTCCAGCATTTCCAGCGCCATCCGGGCACATTCCCGCCGAGCCGCCAGCCAACCCCACCGCGCGACACGTCGGCGGAGATTGGCCAACGCCGCGGCGATATGCAGTTCCCGCCTGGCCGCGGCCAGAGCCCAGATGTGATTGCCACGTGAATGATCGTAGAGATGATGAAACACCACCGCGCGCTGCCCGAAATCCTTCGGCCGGCCAGCCAGCGCTGCGGCCTCGTCTGCCAGTTTCTCGGTCAGGCCCTGCTGGTGCGCGGCGATAATGTCCATGAGCCTATCGCTAGCGCCTGACCCGTTGAAAAGCGGTTACCGCAAGGGAAAGACTCTTACGAAAAAGGGCGGCCCCGAAGGACCGCCCCTAATAGTTGGATACTGTTAAGACCTAGAAGACGGTCATATAGGCTTCGTTGCCCACGAACCCCATCTTCGAAACCTTGGCATGCTTGGTCACCGCCAGGACTTCGTCGACCAATTCGTAACGCGCTTCCGGCTCCGGCTGCAGGTGGAGTTCCGGGATCGGATCCATCTGTTGTGTGACGTCCAGATACTGGCGCAGCTGCACCAGGTTCACCGGCGCTCCATTCCAAAGCACCGCTCCGGCCTGGGTGACGACGATCTTGTTCTTGACCGGGTCGATCGGCGGCGGCGGGTTGTTGCTGGTGTCCTGCGGCAGGTCCAGCTTCACCGCGTGGGTCTGCGGCGGGATGGTAATGATGAACATGATGAGCAGCACCAGCATGACGTCGATGAGCGGCGTCGTGTTGATGTCCATCATCGGCTCGCCAGCGACGTTCGAGCCAGTGGTTTGCATCGCCATAGTGGCTTGCTCCTTATCTTACAGTCGCTGGACCGCGCCACCTGGCGGCGGTTGCGAAATAAAGCCAACGCGCGCGAAGCCGGCACGCTGCATGGTGAACACTGTTCCGCCGATGCATTTGTAAGGCGTGTTGATGTCGCCGCGGATATGCACTTCCGGCATATTCTCTTCGTTGATGTTCTCAACACCGCCGACCCGGTTGATCTGGTCTTCCAGGGCCTTGACCGCGCGGTCCAGCAACTCCTCGTTGGTGACCTTGGTCAGGTTCCAATAGACCTCGCAGGTCGAACCGGGGCCGCCGCGAACGGTCAGCGCGACGTTCTCCGGCTTGGTCTCGGTCGGTTCGTAGCGAACCTCCGGCAAGGTATGCGGCACCGTTTGGATCA
>DASTVY010000086.1:0-2605 GCA_035758865.1 Sphingomicrobium sp.
CAGGGGGCGCCCGGCGCAAAAGGCGACCCCGGACCGGCAGCCGCTGCCATCAGGTCGGTTCAGGCCAACGGCGAGGTCAGTTGCGATGCAAATGAAAACCTGGTGTCGGTGTTCTGTCCGTCTGGTGGTGCATCCGATGGCGCCAAGTGCGGCAGCGGTCCGGCCATTGGTCTTTGTCTCAAAAAATAACCGTCCTACCGCGCCACGATCCGACGAATGACCGCCGGCGGAAAAGCATGAAAGCGTTCGCGATTGGTTTGGTAAGCATCCGGTGAAGGCCGCGTAGCGGTCACTCAGGCTGCCTGATCGACTTGCTTGGTTCGGTCGCGCCAATTCCACGGAAGCAGTTCGTCGAGCCTTTGAACCGGATGCTCGGCAATCCGGGCAAGAACGTCGGCAAGCCAGGCTTGCGGATCGATATCGTTCATCTTGGCCGTGACGATCAGGCTGTACATCACTGCGGCACGATCGCCGCCACGATCAGAACCGCAGAACAGCCAGGATTTTCTCCCCAGTGCGATACCGCGCACGCCGCGCTCGGCGGCGTTGTTGGACAGGCAGATGCGGCCATCACCGAGGAAGCGCGTGAACGCGGCCCAGCGCTTGAGCATGTAGTCCATGGCCTTGGCGACGTCGTTGCCGCGCGAGAGCTTGGCGCGCTGCTCCCGCATCCAGGCCTCCAGATTGGCGACCAGCGGCGCGCTGAGCTCCTGTCGAACGGCCCTGCGCCTTTCGGGGGTCTGTCCGTTGATCGCCCTCTCGACCTCGAACAACTCATCGATCCGGCGGACCGCCTCCAGCGCTAAGGGCGAGATCACTGCCGGCTTCTTGCCTTGCGCCTTGCGACGGGCGTTCTCGGCCAGATCCACCATCACGAAGAACGGACGCCGGGCATGGACCCAACAGGCGGCTTCCAGGATTTGGCCAGGCGCGCGGGCCGGCTCGTAGAGCTTGCGATAGCCGTCATAGGCGTCAGCCTGGAAGATCCCGGTGTAGTTGGCCAAGTGAGCCTGGGGATGCTTGCCGGCCCGGTCGCGCGAGTAATAGAACACCGCCCCCGGCGGCGCCGGCCCGCCAAAAGGCTTGTCGTCGCGTACATAGACCCAGATCCGGCCGGTGTCGGTCTTGCCCTTGGCCAGAACCGGCACCGTGGTGTCGTCGCCATGCAATCGCTCGGCGCTCAGGACGTAGGCCTCGAGGCGCTTGAACAAAGGCATCAGCACTGCCGTGCAGCTGCCGACCTGGTCGGCCAGGGTCGACAGACTGATCGGCACGCCCTCCTTGGCATAACGCTCGGCCTGCCGATTGAGCGGCTGATGTTGGCCAAACTTCTCGAACAGCACCATCGCCAGCAGGCTGGGCCCGGCCCAGCCCCTGGCGATCACGTGGAACGGCGCCGGGGCCTGGCTGATCTTCTCGCAGTCCCGGCAAGTGAACTTCTCCCGAACGTGCTGGATCACTTTCCAGGATTTCGGGATCACCTCCAGCGTCTCGGTAATGTCCTCGCCGAGCCTGGAGAGCCGTGCGCCGCCACAGCAGGCGCAAGCCGTCGGTCCTGGTACGATCACGCGTTCGCGGGGCAGATGGTCCGGGAACGGCTTGCGGGACGGCCGCTTGCGCGTGAACGACGCCACCTTCGTGGTTTTGGCCGCCGCCATTTCGGCGGCAAGTTCGTCCTCGGTCGCCGAGCTCTCCAGTTCCTCCAGCGTCAACTCGAGCTGATCCAAAAGCCGCGCGGTGCGCTCCGAGCGCGGGCCATAGCGATCACGGTTCAGCTTCTCGATCTGCAGCTTCAGATGGGCGATCAGCGCCTGGTCATCGGATTGTTGAGCCCGGGCGGCGGCAGCCTCCGCGCGAGCGACAATCAAGGCCGCTTTCAGCGCTTCGACGTCGTCTGGCAGGGCTTCAACACCAGCTTTCATGAAGCTGATGGAATCACAAAATCAGCGATTTGCGGCGACTTTCTTCTGCTGCTCAGAACATTTTTTGCCTATCCGGCGCTCTGCGGCCGCCAAGTATGTTGCGGATTTCTCCAGTCGATCGCTTCAAGCAAATAGCTCATCTGAGCCGCGCTCAGCGCCACCACGCCATCCACTGTCGCCGGCCACACGAAGCGACCGCGGTCCAGCCGCTTGGCGTACAGCGATAATCCGATCCCGTCATGCCACAGAGCTTTAATTAACGAACCCGCGCGACCGCGGAACACGAAGACGTCGCCCGCAAACGGATCGCGGCCGAGACCCTCCTGCACAAGCAATGCCAGACCCTGCATGCCCTTGCGCATATCGGTATGGCCGGTGGCGATCCAGATCCGCACGCCTGCAGCAACCGGAATCATCGACGCTCCAGGACCCGCAGCACCCGTTCCAAGGCGGCCCCGTCAACGCCGGCATCGACGATAACACGGCGGTCCTTCCCGATTTCGATCACCATGTGCCCGCTCGCTGGCGCGCTGGCTTCCGCTGCCACTGTCTCGGCAGCAACCATCGCCCGCACGAAGCCGGTCTGTTGTACGTCAGGGCTAGCTGGTTCAGGGCGGAACGAACGCCGCCACGTCATCAACAATGAGCGCGATATCCCGTGGCGCCTCGCCGTCGATGATATC
>DASTVY010000114.1:0-3799 GCA_035758865.1 Sphingomicrobium sp.
CGGCTACCGACACCGTGACGCAGGCCGAGATCCAGACCGCGTCGCTGCATGAACCTCGTCCGGCCCTGTCGCCGGCCGCTGCCCGCCTGTCGGACCCGCTGCCGATCCGCAAGGCGTCCGCGCCGCGTGCGGCGACTGGCAAGAGCAAGGCGGTCGTCCAGCTCGGCGCTTACTCGTCGCGCGAGCGGGTTGCCGCTGCCTGGGCCAAGGTCTCGGGCAAGCATGGCTCGCTCAAGAACTATACGCCGGTCACGGCGCGCTTCACCGGGGCGCATGGAACCGTGTATCGCCTGGCGGTGAAGGGCTTCGACAACAGCAAGGAAGCCAACGGCCTTTGCGCCTCGTTGAAGCGCAACGGCCGTGAGTGCTTCGTCCGCGCTGCATCCGGCGACGCGCCGGTTCAGTTCGCCTCGCGCTAAGCCTGGGACAAACGTTCGGCTGTCAGGAGGTCCAGGCAGGCCATCCTGACGGCCACGCCCATTTCAACCTGCCGGACGATCAGCGACCGTGTCGGGTGGTCGGCCAAAGATCCGTCGATTTCGACACCGCGATTGATCGGGCCGGGGTGCATGATCACAGCCTCGGGCGCAGCAGCGGCGAATCGTGCCTCCGTAAGGCCGTAACGGGCGAGATATTCGCCGGGGGCGTCACCCAGTTCTTCCTCCAGCCTTTCCCGCTGCACCCGAAGCATCATCACCACGTCCGCCCCATGGACCGCATCGTCGAGCGAGCCGCCGGGCAAGTCGTCGGGCATCAGCGAGGGCGGCGCGGCGAAGCGCAGCTTGGCACCGAACCTCTCCAGCAGCTTGGCATTGGATCGTGCGACCCGGCTGTGCTGGAGATCGCCGCAGATCGCGACCTTCAGCCCTTCGATCCGTCCGAAATGCTGGCGGATGGTCGCTGCATCGAGCAGCGCCTGCGTCGGATGCTCGCCGGTTCCGTCACCGGCATTGATCACCGGGCAGTCCATGATAGCCGCTACGCTGGCCGGCGCGCCGCTGGTACGGTGCCGGATGACCAGCGCGTCGGGCCGCATCGCGTTCAAAGTCCGCGCCGTGTCCTCAAGAGTCTCGCCTTTCTTGATCGAGCTGTGCTCGACCTGCATCGTCACCACCTGGGCGCCCAGGCGATTGGCGGCGATCTCGAAGCTTAGCAAAGTCCGTGTCGAATTTTCGAAGAAGGCGTTGACGATCGTCAGCCCGTCCAGCCGATGGTCGTTGCGCCTCGGCTGCCGATTATAGGCGAACCACCGCTCGCCCTCGTCGAGGATGGTGGCGATCTGGTCGTCCGAGAGATCGTCGATGGAAAGTAGGTGCATTAAAGCCGCCCCCTAGCCGGAGTGCGGCAAATTGACCAGCGCGTCGATTGCACCCTGCAGGATATGTGCAGCCGCATGGGCGTCGACCTTCTCGGCACGCTTGGCGCGGCTCATGTCGGCCTCGATCATCGCCCGTTCCACCGCGACCGTCGACCAGCGCTCGTCCCACAACAGAATTGGCAGCCCAAGTGGCGCCAGGTTCCGTGCGAAGGCCCGCACCGACTGGGTCCGCGGGCTATCGCTTCCGTCGAGGTTCAGCGGCAGCCCGACCACCAGCCCGACGATTCCGTGCCGGGCGATGAATGTCCGCAGCGCTTCGAGGTCGGCGGTGAATTTGGTCCGCCGCAAGGTCTCGGCGGGAGTCGCAAAGCTCCAGCCGGTGTCACATGTCGCAAGGCCGATCGTCTTGGTGCCGACGTCGAGCCCGATCAGCCGCCCTCCATGATCGGGCAATAGAGCTCCGAACTCAGCCGCGCTGGTTGCGATCACTGCGCCCGCCATGCCGCCAGCCGCCTCGCTGCATCGGCCCGGATCGAGCCCCAGAACAGCGCATAGTCGTAAACATGATAATTATTGCCGGGCAGAACATAGCTGCCGAGATTGGGGACGTCTCCCTCGATCATCAGGAAGCCCTGATCGCAGCGTGCTCCGACGCGGCCCGGCTCCATTGTCGCGTTGGTCAGCGAGCCGTCGGGCAGCAGCGTTCCCTCGTTCGAGCTGGGCATTGCAGCTGCATTCGCCGTCCCCGTCAGGGGATTGGTGCAAAGCATGTCCTGCCGTCCGCGAATGGCCCCGGTTAAGCCCTTCGTCCCGATCCACGCCTTGGTCACCAGCCGTGGATTGGCCGGCTCCTTGAAGCTCTGCCAGCTCATTACGCAGCCCAGCTGGTCTGGATTGGTGCAGGGCGACAATCCAGTTGCGGGCAGGTCCGATCGAACCCCTACCGGCCAGCCCGCGATGTAGGCGGCAACCAGCCGTCCTTCGAGCGCAGCCTTTCGCTCTTGCAATAGTCGCAGAAGGTGCATCGATCCCTGACTGTGGCCGGCAAGGATGATCGGCTTGTCGGCAGGCTGTTGTTTCAAGAATTCATCGAATGCTGCGCGCACATCGCGATAGGCAAGGTTCAGCGCCTTGTGTGCGTCATCGCTCTTCAAGAGGAAGGCGCCGAAGGCCGCCTGGCGATATTTCGGCGCCCACACATCCGACACGGAATCGAACGCGCTGGCCTGGCTCTCGAGGAAGACCGTGGTTCTGCCGCCGGGTTCGCTGATCGCGTCCAACGGCGCGTTCCAGCGATCCCGCTCCAGATATGTGGTGGGATGGACGTAAAAGGTCGCGGCCGGCTGCGCGATGCGGCTGGTGACCACGCCTTCCGGCGTCCAATGTGTAGGATTCTCGGCCATGTCCGGCCTTGCCAGCCAGCTTCCCGCCTTTGCGTAATCCGGCACGTCATCTTTGGCCGGCTCCCGGTAATGGCCGCTCGGAGTCGCCATCCGGACCAGCACCTGGTCGCCGAACTGATAGAGCGCGAAAGCTCCGCCGACGAAGATCAGCGTCAGGATGAAGATCAGCATCAGGAAGCGGCGGGCGCACATGGGGCGCAGCGGTTAGGCGAGGGAAGGCGGCTGGGCAATGCGGATTTCAGGGAAAGCTCAGCCTTTGCTCATGCATCCTATGTGCACACACTTAAACCATTGCAGGCGTTTGTGAGGCGGCTAACCTGTGGCTGTGATGAGGGGAGAGGTCATGTGACGGAGCGTTTCGACGTTGAGGAGCGGGCCTGGCCGTTGCGCCCATGGATCATGGCGGCAATCGGCGCGGTCGGCGGGCTGGTGATTCACCTGCTGACCAACGAGCATCATTACGACACGCCCTTCCCGGTCTGGAAACAGGCAGCGATCGTCTTCACCGCCGTCTCTGTCCTGTCTTTCCTGCTCACCGTCGAGCTGCGCCGGTGGCTCTGGTCGGTGGGCTTCGCGGTTGGATGGGGTGCGGTGGCAGCGCTCGTCGGATGGTTCACCGCACAGTACAACCGTGTCGGCACCCTCTTCGAATTCCCCTTTTTGTCGGGGATTATGGCGGTGCTGCTTGCGGCGCCCCTGTTTCAGACTATCCGCGACGAAGGGGCCTGGCGCTTCCCTTATGCCCGGCTACACCGCCACGCCTGGACGGATGCGGTGATCGGCGCAGCCAGCCTGTTCTTCACCGGCATCACTTTCCTCCTGTGCTGGCTAATCGCGTCCCTGTTCAACGTGATCGGGATCGAAGCGGTCAAAGATTTGCTGGAGGAAGAATGGTTCAGCTGGATGCTGGCCGGCTTCGCATTCGGCGGGGCGCTGGGCATCCTCCGTGAACGCGACGCCCTGCTGGCAACACTCCAGAAGCTGGTGATGATCGTCCTTGCAGTGTTGGCGCCGGTCTTGTCCGTCGCTCTTGCGGCTTTCCTCCTGTCACTGCCTTTCACAGGCCTCGACGGCTTAT
>DASTVY010000098.1:0-17556 GCA_035758865.1 Sphingomicrobium sp.
GACGAAGGGTTTGAGGATGGCCGCGGCGATATCGGGATGATTGTAGCTGCCCAAAGTGTCGCCGATGTCATGGAGCAGCGCCATCACCACATAGGGCTCGCTCTCTCCAGCCCGATGGGCCCGTGTGGCGGTTTGAAGCGAATGCTGCAGCCGGTCGATCGGGAAGCCGCCATAATCTCCGTCGAGCAGCCTCAGATGGGCGAGGACCCGATCCGGAAGCCCCGCGGCATAACCCATGAAATGCGATCCGATGATCGCCCAGTCCGCTTCCGTTCCCTCCATCATCGAGGTGAATTGGGCGCGCTGCTCGGACATCTCGCTTCTCCTTGCCTGCAAGCCTAGTCCCACCGGCTTGGAACGCCAAGGGTAGGCGCATTGCACCCGTCGGCTTATATCCGCCGGATGGACCGCGCCGCGACCAAACAGACTGACATCGCCAGCGACAGCGTTCGCGCCCTGGCCGAGGCTGCCGCGCAGGGCCAGCCGGTCGTTTATCGAGGCAAGGGGCCGGCCCGGCCGTTTCTCGCCGGGGTCGGCCTCGACCGGCCATTCTTCGACGACAAGAACCGCGCCTTCTGGGTGCTTCAGTCGATCGGCTGGTCGGGCTATTTCATCCTCCGCTCGCTGTCCGGCCTCGCCAATTCCATGGGCGCGATGTTCGTCGTCCATACGCTGCTGCTGACTGCGACCGGCTATTCGCTGACCCTGCTGATGGCATCGCTGTACCGCCGGCTGATCACCATGCGGGCGATCTGGACGGTGATCATCAGCCTTGGGACGGTAATGCTTGCCTCGGCCGCTTTCTCGTTCATCGAGACCTGGAGCTATGCGACGTTCCTGAGGCCCGACGCCAAGCCTGCGGGCGTCGAATATCTGGGCGCGATCATCCTCGACTTCTCGCTGCTCGCTGCCTGGTCGGCGCTCTATTACGGAATTAATTATTACCTGCTGCTGGAAGAGGAGATCGACCAGCGCTCGCGGCTTGAAAGCCAGGCTTCGACCGCCCAGCTGGCGATGCTCCGTTACCAGCTGAACCCCCACTTCCTGTTCAACACCCTGAACAGCATCTCGACGTTGGTGCTGCTGAGGCAGACGGAACGGGCCAATGCGATGCTGTCCAGGCTGTCGTCCTTCCTGCGCTACACGCTGGTCAATGAGCCAACGGCCAAGGTGACTTTGGTTCAGGAAGTCGAGACGCTGAAGCTCTACCTCGAGATCGAGAAGATGCGGTTCGAAGATCGGCTTCGGCCGCATTTCAAGATCGACGGGGATACGATTGGGGCTCGCCTGCCGTCGCTATTGCTCCAGCCGCTGATCGAGAATGCGATCAAATATGCGGTGACCCCGGCGGAACATGGTGCCGATATCTGGATTACAGCCCAGCGTGAGGGACGTGCAGTGAGGATCGAAGTTGCCGACAGCGGCCCGGGCCCGGGGGGCACGCCAGTGGACGCGCAATCGACCGGCGTCGGACTGGCGAACATCCAGGACCGCCTGACGCAGGCCTATGGTCCGGCACATGGCTATTCGACCAGAACGAACGAACATGGGGGCTTCAGCGTTATTATCGAGATTCCGCTCGAAACCGACCAAAAGGATCATTCATGACCATTCGCACCATCCTCGTTGACGACGAGCCACTGGCTACGCAGGGACTTCGTCTGCGCCTCGAGGCGCACGAGGACGTCGACATCGTCGCCACGGCCGCCAACGGGCGGGAAGCGATCCGGGCAATCAAGACCCACAAGCCCGATCTGGTCTTCCTCGACATCCAGATGCCGGGCTTTGACGGATTCTCGGTCATCTCCGGAATGATGGAAGTCGAACCGCCGCTGTTTGTGTTCGTGACCGCCTATAACGAGCATGCCCTAAGAGCATTTGAGGCCCAGGCGGTCGATTATCTGATGAAACCGGTCGATGAGGACCGGCTTGCAGCGACGCTCGATCGGGTCCGTCAGCGGCTGGCCGAAAAGCGAGGCGCAGAGGAGGCGGAACGACTGAAGGAAGCGCTGGCGGAGCACGCTCCGGAAGCTGCTGAGGAGCTTGCCGATGCGATGCCCGAGCCACCGGCCGCATCACGGTTCGAAAAGATGATCAATATCCGCGACCAGGGCCAAATCTTCCGCGTCGATGTCGATACGATCGAGCGGATCGACGCAGCCGGCGACTATATGTGCATCCAGACCGGCGACAACACGCTGATCCTCAGGGAAACGATGAAGGATTTGGAAAAGCGGCTCGACCCGCGCCGGTTCCAGCGGGTGCACCGCTCGACGATCGTTAATCTGGACCTGGTGCGACAGGTCAAGCCGCACACCAATGGCGAATGTTTCCTGGTGCTGGACAGCGGCGCGCAGGTGAAGGTGTCACGAAGCTATCGCGACGTCGTGGCAAGGTTCGTCCACTAAGCCACAAACAAAGCGGGAGGCAGCAGATGGCGCGCATTACCGGTCTCGGGGGCGTGTTCTACAAGGTCGCCGACCCCGACAAGACCCGAGGCTGGTATCAGGACAATCTCGGCATCGGCGGCGAATGGGGCGCCATGTTCCCGTTCAAGAAGGACGACCCGGAAGGCTTCACGCTGCTGTCGCCATTCAAGGCAGACACCGACTATTTCGGCCCGAGCGACATCCCGTTCATGGTCAACCTACGCGTCGACGACCTCGATGGAGTGATCGCGGATCTAGAAGGGAAAGGCGTCGAGATCCTCGGCCGTCAGGACGAGGATTATGGCCGCTTCGCCTGGATCATGGACCCGGATGGTGTGAAGATCGAGCTGTGGCAGCAGATCGGCCCGGCGCCGGAGTGATTGGCGATCAGGGTAATAGGGGAATGGAATCGACCGCCTCGCGAATTGCTCTCGCGTCTTCAGCGGTCATGCCGTCCGGCACAAATTCGACATGGTTGACCGGGCCGTTGGATAAATGAGCATAGACGGCGAGCGCGTATAAATAGGTGCCCGCGACCGTCGGGTGATTGCCGTCGGTGGTCAGTTTGATCGAAGGGTTGGTCAGGCGCACTTTTTCCCATGGTCCGGCGACATTGATTCGGCCCAGATTGGCATCGGATGCCAGTTTGGCGTGCATCTCCCTGATCAGCTGGAGATGGTCGGAACGGCCGAATCCGCTCTCGGCGTAATATTCCTCGTCATAGACTTTGGAATCATATGGCCACCCGACCACCAATCGCGCCCGGCCCGACGAGAGCCTGGCGGTCGCGGCCAATTTCGGCCCATATTCCAGAAAGGTCTCATTGCAGATCCGGCAAGCATTAGCCCCGCTTTCCGGCTGCAGGATCACATCGTCCCAGCCTTCGGCCAACAGTTTCCGGCTGCGGTCTTTCTCCCAGTGGGTCTTGAACGTCGCCGCAGGATAAGCGCTGGATTCGACCTGGAACTTGGTCGGGCTTCCGGCGGAGTCAGCGATCTTGCGAAGCATATCCGGCATGTCGTTGTAGAACGTCCGGCTGTTTCCGACGATCAGGATCGACCGTGCCGGCCGATCGTCGAACAGGTCCGCCGAGCGCTGCATCACCGCCGCAGCGCTGCTTTGCTGGCCGAGATTGAACCATAGCAACAGGATCAGGATCAGCGCCGAAAGCCCAATACGCAACGATAAGCTCCTCTTCGGATTCGCCTCTTATGCGGACCCTCCTTTGCATTTGGTTACTTGCGAAACGGGTCGGCGCTCCTAGCTTGTGCTGCAATCCGAAAGGAGGCCCGAATGCCCAGCGACCAAAGCCAAAGGTTCGAGACTTTTGCAGCGCTCCACGTGCCCGGCGATCCGGTCATCCTCTACAACATCTGGGATGTCGGCAGTGCGCTTGCAGTAGTCAAAGCCGGCGCCAAGGCGCTGGCCACCGGCAGTCATCCGGTGGGGGACGCAAGCGGCTTCGGCGATGCTCATCAAGTCCCGCTCAAATATGTCTTCGCCAATGCCCGCCGCATCGTCGACGCGGTTGATCCGCTGCCGTTGACGGTCGATTTCGAAGGCGCCTATTCGACCGATCCGGAAGAGGGCGCACGCAATGTTGCCCAGCTTGCGGAGACGGGCGCGGTCGGCTGCAATTTCGAGGACCAGGTCGTGGGCGGGGAAGGGATCCATCCGCTCGACCTGCAGGTCCGCCGGATCGAAGCCATCCGCCGAGCAGTCGGCGAAGCTTTCTTCATCAACGCGCGAACTGACCTGTTCATCAAGATCGAGGAACGGGATGACGCATTGGTCGATCAGGTGGTCGAGCGGGGCAAGGCATTTGCCGATGCAGGTGCCAGCGGCTTCTTCGTGCCTCGACTGGCCGATGCGCGGCAAATCGAACGGGTGGTTCGGGAGGTTCCGCTGCCCCTCAACGTCATCGCCTTTCCGGGAGCCCCGCCCAAGGCGGAATGGGCATCCGCCGGAGTGGCGCGGATCAGCCATGGACCCTTCCCACATCGTGCGCTCATGGCCCAGCTGGAAGAGGCCGCGAGGGCCGCAATCGGCTGATTTGTTGATCGCAAGAATTGGGAAGCGTGCAATGCAACCAGCGCGCACGCATGCTCCCCTCAGGAGAAAATCATGAGCGACAGTCTGTTCCAGCGCTTCGCCGCGCTGCATGTCCCCGGTGACCCTCTTGTCCTGTTCAACATCTGGGACGTTGGCACTGCACAAGCGGTTGCAAAGGCTGGCGCAAAGTCGATCGCGACCGGCAGCGCCTCGGTGGCGATGGCCAACGGCTTCCCCGATGGCGAAGAGCTGCCGATGGAGTTCGCACTCGCCAATGCTCAGAGGATCGCATCCAGCGTCGACCTGCCGGTCACGGTTGACTTCGAAGGCGCCTATTCCAACGACCCTGAAGAGGGTGCGCGAAATATCGCCCTGCTCAAGGAATGCGGCGTCGTAGGCTGCAATTTCGAGGACCAGATCGTCGGCGGCGAAGGACTCCATCCGATCAGGATCCAGGCCGAGCGCATCGCCACGGCACGGCAAAGGGTTGGGCCCGACTTCTTCATCAATGTCCGCACCGACCTGTTCCTGAAAGCTCCGCAAGAAACCCATGATGCCACCATGCTCGACGAGGCGATCGACCGGGTCCGTGGCTATGCCGAAGCGGGAGCAAGCGGCTTCTTTGTTCCGATGCTGGGTGACCTCGACATGCTTCGGCGCTTGTGCGCGGAGTCACCCATCCCGGTGAATTTCATGACCTATCCCGGCTGCTCGTCCAAGGCCGAGGTGGCGGCAACTGGCGTGGCGCGGATCAGTCATGGTCCCTTCCCGCACATGGCGCTGATGGCTCAGCTTGAAGATATGGCCAGGGAAGCGCTCGCCTAGGAAGGCTTGCGTTGCCACCAGCGGCGGCGGCTCTTCCCCGACTTAAGGACGCTTCGCCGGAAAATCGCTGAAGCACCTTTTAGTATGAGAGCCACCCAGAGCCCCTGCCAGACAAGCGCAAGCAGATGGGGCCACAAGGCAGGCTGCTCCGCCGCCCGGGCGATCATCGCGAATGGCGACGACAGCGGGAAAATTGCAGCGGCGATCGCCTCCGTGCTCATCGGCCGTCCGACGCCCATCGCAGCGAAGCCAAACAACACGACTTGTCCCATGGTCACCGGCATGGACAGGGTCTGCACCTCACGGACCGTCGAGGCTTGCGCGCCGATGCCGAGGAAGGTGGCTCCAATCAGCAGATAGCTCATCGAAAAATAGACCAGGACGAGGATCAGGAAGGCGGGCCAACCCACCGCGGGTGTCGCGAGCGTGGACAGACCACCCTCCCGCAAGGCGTCGATGACTGTGGCACCGAGCAAGGCCCAGACGCCAATTCCGACCAGCGACATGCAAAGCATGGCGAACAGCTTGCCGAGAAAGATGGCGTCGACCGGCACGGCGGCCGCCAGTACCTCGATGACCTTGCTGGATTTCTCCTCGATCAATTGGCTGAGAAGCATGCCGGCCAGCAGGATCGTCAGCACGAACAGCAGGGTCTGGCCGACACGCGCGGTCATGCTTCGGGTGAATGCCTCAAGGCCGGAGGTGCTGGTTGTCGGGGTCAGGCGAAGCGGCGCGCCCTCTACGTCCGGCTGAACTTTTATTCGCCGCGCTTCCTCGATGAACAATGTGACCTGGCGAGCAGTGCGCCCGCCTCTGGTCACTGCGCCGGTGAGGTGTGGGGCCGCAAGCCCGCCGTCGAGGACGCCGAACACCGGACGGCCATTGTCCGACAGCAACCGCTCGCGCTGCGCGTTGAGATCGCCCCTGGGAAAGACATAGCGCAATTCGACCAAGGGTTCCCCGCCGGTCAGCGGTGAGAGCCTATTCCGCGCCGCAACGAGCAACTCATAATCCTCCGGTGAGGAAATGACGGCCACTGGCGGCGCCTTGGCGTTGCGGTCGACCTGAGCGCCGATCCCAACCATTCCGACGCCGAGCAGGATCGGAAACAGCGGTCCCAGCAGGAAGAATAGGAAGGTCTTGCTGAATACCGTCGCGGTGAAGTCGCGGCGGGCGATGACGAAGGCTGCGCGGATGGTCTCGGGCAGCTTCACGCGGCTTCCTCCGACACCGGCACATGGCCCATTTCGCGCGCCGCCGCTTCGCCGGCGATGGCGATGAAGGCATCGTGCAGGCCGGGCCGTTCGATGCTCAGAGTCTCGATTCCGGCATTGCCGTCGATCAGCGCCTTCAAGAGCGGTTCGGGTCCGCTCGCCGGGAGCTCGAATCGCCATTCGCCCCCGACCAGATTGGCGCTATCGGGCAGGGCCGACCGCCATGGCCCGTCTGCCGATCGGGTACGGAGATGGACGATCGGGCGGAGGCGGCCGCGCGCCTCGTCGACATCCCCCTCGAATACCGCCTTGCCCTCGGCAATGATGGCGATGCGCTCGCACAGCCGTTCGGCGTGGGCGATGACATGGGTCGAGAAGATGACGGTCACACCGGCAGCGGACTGATCGCGGATCAGCTGCTCCAGCTTTTGCTGGTTCAGTGCATCGAGCCCCGCAAAGGGCTCGTCCAGAACGATCAGCCTGGGCTCGTGGATGATCGTGCCGAGCAGCTGGACGGTCTGGGCCATGCCCTTCGACAGGTTCCGGATCGGCCTTTTCGCCCAATCCTCATGTCCGGCATCGGCGAGAAGCTGGAATGCCCGGCGCCGTCCTTCCCGGATTGGAAGGCCGCGAAGGGCGCCCATGAATGCGATCGCTTCGGCAGCCGGCATCGACGGGTAAAGGCCACGCTCCTCGGGCAAATAGCCGACCTGCCGCGCAATTTCGAGCGGCCGGTCGTGGCCGAGCAGGCATCGCGTCCCCGACGTCGGGTCGATGATTCCCAGCAGCATTCGGATGGTGGTGGTCTTGCCGGCTCCGTTCGGGCCGAGGATCCCGGTGATGCTGCCCTCCGGCACGGTAAGACTGACGTGATCGACCGCCCGCTTGCCGTCGAAATCCTTGGTCAGGTCCCGCGCTTCGGCGGCAATCGCTCTTTCCCCCATGCTCTCAATGGGTAAAGGGTCGAATTGTCATGTCCAGCCTCAAGCATCGGATTTTCGACAAGGCGAAGGAACTGGGCTTTTCGGCCTGGGGAATTGCGCGCGCCGATTCCGTGCCGGAGGCGGGTAATCGGCTGAAGGAATGGATCGCCGCCGGCAATCACGGCGAAATGGGCTGGATGGAGGAACGGGCCGGGCAGCGTGCCAGCCCACAGGGCCTGTGGCCTGAGGCGAAATCAGTGATTGCCCTGGCGATGAGCTATGCGCCGCAACAGGATCCGCTGGCGCTGGCAGAGGTCAGGGACCGCGGCCGCATCTCCGTCTATGCGCAAGGCGCCGATTATCACAAGGTGGTGAAGAAGGCGCTCAAGGCCATGGGACGCTGGCTGGCTGACGAGGCCGGGTGCGAGCTCAAGGTGTTCGTCGATACGGCTCCGGTCATGGAAAAGCCGCTGTCTGCCGCGGCCGGCATCGGCTGGCAGGGGAAACACACCAACCTGTTAAACCGGGAACATGGTAGCTGGCTGTTCCTCGGGGTCATCTACACCACGCTGGACCTCCAACCGGACGAGCCGGCCGCTTTCCATTGCGGCAGTTGCACCCGCTGCATCGAAGCCTGCCCGACGCAGGCGATCGTCGCGCCCAATCTGGTCGATGCCAGGCGGTGCATTTCCTACCTGACGATCGAGCATGCAGGGCCGATCCCGCACGAGTTCCGGGCGGCGATGGGCAATCGGATCTACGGCTGCGACGACTGCCTTGCGGTTTGTCCCTGGAACCGATTTGCCTCCGCCGCCCAGTCCAACAAGGCGTTCGCTCCGCGACCCGAGCTTGTTGCGCCTGCCCTGGCCGACCTGCTTGCGCTCGACGATCCCGGCTTCCGCGAACTATTTTCCGGTTCGCCGATCAAGCGGATCGGGGTCAACCGAATGATCCGCAATTGCCTGATCGCTGCCGGTAACAGCGGCGATCCCGCGCTGCGCCCTGCCGTTGAGCGGCATTTGAATAGCGAGGATCCAGTCGTCGCGGACGCAGCGCACTGGGCGATCGAGCGTCTCTAATGCGCCTCTAGGGACGCGATGCAGTTCTGGGCGTTGACCGGATTCCCTTGTGAATTGCGCGTATCGACATGGGTCACGCGGGGAACACCGGCGCCACTAGGGCTGGGATAGAGATAGGCATCGAGGATGCAGTTGGGGCCCGCGAACTGCAATTTGGTCCCGTCACCTTCGCGAATCTGCAGGCGCGGGCGGCCGAAATGCTGGCCCAATTCATTGGCCGTCATCCCCCCCAATGATGAGTGGTCATGACCATCACTTGCGGCCGGCGGAGGTGCGATGGGCTCCACCGGCTCGGGCGCAGGGGTCGAAGCGCAGCCGGCAATGAGCAGCGCAGCAATAAGGAAAAGACGACGCATGCGCCGCTTGTGGCTGGGCGCATGCCGGCTGGCAAGCTTGCTCCCAACCGCTGCGGCCGCTAGGCGCGCCCAAATTCCATTTCCCGCAGGATCCGAAATTTCCATGACCCAGCCCCGCTATGACGTGCTCTGTATCGGCAATGCCATCGTCGACGTGATTGCCGACACGGACGATGCCTTCCTGAGCAAGCAGGGACTTCACAAGGGATCGATGCGGTTGATCGATGAAGCGGAGGCGGTGCGCCTCTATGGCGCGATGGGACCGGGACGGGAGATCAGCGGAGGCTCCGCCGGGAATACGGCGGCCGGTCTTGCTGCATTGGGCCTTAAGGCCGCCTTCATCGGCCAGGTCGCCGACGATCAGCTGGGCAAGATCTATCAACACGACATTGAATCGCAGGGCATCGATTTCCTTGTGGCAGCGCGGGACGATGTCGGCGCGACTGCCCGCTCGCTGATCCTTGTCACGCCCGATGCGCAGCGCACGATGAATACCTTTCTCGGCGCCGCCCAGCTGCTCGAAAAGGATTCCGTCGACCTGGTGGCGGTCGCCGACAGCGCGATCATCTATCTCGAAGGCTATTTATGGGACCCGGCCGAGCCGCGCGCGGCGATGGAAGCGGCGATCGAGGCCGCCCATGCCGCCGGCCGCAAGGTTGCCTTCACCCTGTCCGACACGTTCTGCGTCGATCGCCACCGCGAGGGTTTCTGGCAGCTTCTGCGCGAGGGAAAGGTCGATATTCTTTTCGCCAACGAGGCGGAAGCGGCGTCGATGGTACAGGTCAATGAGGTCGAGGAGGCCATCGCTTGCCTGGCCAAGGCCGTTCCGACGTTGATCGTGACTCGTAGTGAGGCCGGAGCGACTGCCATTTCAGGCGGTGAACGGGCCGATGTCCGCGCGGAGCCGATTGAGCGGCTGGTCGACACGACCGGTGCCGGCGACCTATTTGCCGCGGGATTCCTCGCCGGAGTGGCGCGCAGGCTCGGGCTCAAGGCCTCGCTCAAGCTTGGAGCTATCGCAGCGGCCGAGGTGATCCAGCATTACGGCGCACGGCCGGAAAAGGATCTGAAAACGCTGGCCGGCGAGCTGGCGGCCTAATCGGCGATCGGGCTCTTCAGCTCGATCTGATTGCCGGACGGATCGCAGATGTAAAAGGACATGCCGTCGCCGTTGGCGCCGTAGCGGATCCCCTCCTCGACAATCGCAACGCCATGATGGGCGAGGTGAGCGCGCATCGCCTGCTCGGCACACGGCCCAGTCGCGATGCAGACATGGTCCATGTTGCGTCCGCCCTCGGCTTCGGGCCGAGCCCATTCGCCTTCCTTCGAACCGATGTCGACCAGGTCGATGAGGGAAGCCCCGACGCGAAGCTGGAGCATTCCATATTCGGGAAGCGAGCGATCGACGGTGCAACCGATCACCTGCTCGTAGAAGTGCTGCGCCTCCGCCATGTCGCGAACCAGGAGCACGACATGATCGAGGCCTTCGAGCTTGAAGGGCGGATGAGTCATGCAGGCCCATTTACGCTTCTGCCGCGAAACGAAAAAGGGCGGGCCCGTTGCCGGACCCGCCCCTTCGTCAAGAAATCGACTGGTTAAGGACGCATAATAGGCTTGCCGCTTTCATCACGCGGCTCGTCCTCGGGGAAGAGAGCCGGCTCGCCGGTCTCGACGACTTGATGGCCCTTGGCCAGCTCCGAATTGTGCATTCCGTACACAAAGTAGAGCACGATCGCCGCTACCACATACCAGGCGAAGAAGATCAGCACCCGCGATTCGACCGTGAAGATCAGGGCGAAGCAACTCAGGATGCCGAGCGCCGGTAGCGCGGGGTAGAGCGGTACGCGATAGCCGCGCGGCAGTTCCGGGTGGGTCCGGCGCAGCCAGATCACCGTCAGGCAGACGATGCCGAATGCGGCCAGCGTGCCGACTGAGGTAGCGTCCCCAAGGAAGTTGATGTCGAAGAAACCGCCTGCGGTTGCGACCGCCAGGCCGACCAGCAGCGTGTTGATCCACGGTGTGCGGAACTTCGGATGGACCGACGAGAAGATCTTCGGCAGCAGGCCGTCGCGCGACATGGTGTAGAAGATGCGGGTCTGGCCATACATCAGCACCAGGATGACCGACGTCAGGCCGATGATCGCGCCGACCTTGATGGTCTTGGCGAGCCAGCCCCACTGCGGCCCGAAGGCATCGACCGCGACCGCGACCGGATCCGGCACGTTAAGCTCGGTATAGGGAACGATCATCGTCAGGACGATCGACACGAGAATATAGATGACCGTGCAGACCACCAGCGATCCGATGATGCCGATCGGCATGTCCTTGGCCGGGTCCTTGGCTTCCTGGCCGGCGGTCGAGACTGCCTCGAAGCCGATATAGGCGAAGAAGACGATCGACGCGGCGCGCAGGATTCCGCTCCAGCCGAATTCGCCCTTCTCGCCAGTCGGCTCGGGAATGAACGGCTGCCAGTTATGGGCAAACGCATCGTAATTCTGGATCAGGATGAACCCGCCGACCAGGATGAAGGCGGTCAGCACCGTCACCTTGATGGCGACGATGACGTTGTTGAACTTGGCCGATTCCGACACGCCGACAACCAGCAGCAACGCGAGTGCCAAGCACACAAGGAACGCCGGCAGGTTGAAGACGGTGGTGATCACCGTGCCGTCGGCAAGTTCCTTCGGATGGCCATATGGCCCGGTGAAGGCCGCCGGCACATGGACGCCGATGTCGCCAAGCAGACTGACCATGTAGCCCGACCAGCCAACCGACACGACCGACGCGGCAAGGCCATATTCGAGCAGCAGCAGTGCGCCCATCACCCAGGCGGCGAATTCGCCGATGGTGGTATAGCTGTAGGTATAGGCCGAGCCGGAAACTGGCAGTGTCGACGCCAGCTCGGCATAGCACAGGCCGGCAAAGGCGCAGACGATGCCTGCAATGACGTAAGAGATCAGGACCGCCGGGCCGGCGTGGAGTGCAGCGGCGTTGCCGGTACGGACGAAAATGCCCGCGCCGATGATGCAGCCGATGCCCAGGAAAACCAGGTTCCAAGGCCCTAGCGAGCGCTTGAGCTCGCTGCTTGCGGTTTCTTGCTGAATTTGGGCGACGCTCTTGCGCAACATGATGCGCCCGAGCAATCCCCGCGGAGCGGCACTCGCCATTATATTCCCCTCAACTGGCGGTTAGTTGGAGCCGACCCTAACCGCTTCGATCCTTGTTGCAATCCCTTTGCAAAATCGGCGGGGCTTTGTGGCTATCTTGCCAGCATTGGTCCCAGAGGTTCGCCCCCAAACACATGCATGTGGAGATGCGGCACCTCCTGGCCGCCGCGCTTGCCGCTGTTCGACAGGATCCGATAGCCTTGCGCGTCGGCGCCTGTCATGCGCGCCACTTCGCCGACGGTCCGTACGAAGTCGGCGATCTCCGCGTCTGACGCCTTGGCGGTGAAGTCGTCCCAACTGACATAGGGCCCCTTGGGCACGACGAGCACGTGGATTGGGGCGAGCGGATTGATGTCGTGGAACGCCAGGCTGTGGTCGGTTTCCATCAATGTCTTGCTGGGTATCTCGCCGCGCAGGATTTTGGCGAAGACATTTTGGTCATCATAGGGCTGCTTGGCGTCGATCGGCATGGGTACTCCTTGATGCGTCCAGAATTTGACCGGCCGACGGCTGACGTCAAGCAGCCGCCGTTCGTCTAGGCATTATGCTCGTTGGCGACAAAGACATTGCATCCGGGACACTGACAGGCTGCACCTTCCGCAATGTTCGAAGCCATTTTGATGGCCGCGATGGCCACTGCGGAGCCGGTATCGCTCACTGCCGTTCAGGATTCCTATCCGCATTTGTCACCAGACGGCCGAACACTCGCATTCCACAGTAACCGAAGCGGTCGGCAGGCGATCTGGCTGGCGGAAGCCGGCGGCGAAAATCCTCGAATGCTTTACGATGGCGGCGATCTCGGGAGCGATCCCGGAACGCCCGTCTGGTCGCCGGATGGCCGATCGATAGCCTTTGCCATGCGTCCGGTCGGCGCAACCGACGACAGTGAATCGGACGTATTCGTCATGGACGCTGAGGGTCGCTCCGTCCGCCGTCTCACCGAGACGCCGGGTGACGATTCCCATCCGCACTGGGCCGTCGACGGCAAGCGCATTTACTTCAATTCGGCTCGGGCAACGCCCGACCTGAAGGCCGACTGGGGTACTCAGTGGATCGACATCTACAGCATGAATGCAGACGGCAGCGATGTCCGCCGGCACACGGACTGCAAGGCAACCTGCACATATCCGGTGCCCTCGCCTGACGGGTTCCTCGTCGCTCACCGGAGGACTATCCCGACGGCCAGCCTTGATTGGGCGCAAAAGCCGGTCCAGCGGAACTCGGAAGTGTTCGTAACCAATCTCGATGGGTCGGGCTCGGTCAACGTCAGCAAGAGTCCCGCATACGACGGCTGGCCACAGTGGTCGCCAAATGGACGTTGGCTGTTGTTCGCCTCCAATCGGGGCCAGCCCCCCAACATGGGGCAGATCTTTGCCGTCCGGGCAGACGGCTCCAACTTGAGGCAAGTGACCAGCGGCGCCATCTCACGCGTCCAGCCGAGCGTCAGCTTCGACGGCAAGCTATTGTTCTTCTACGAGAATATTGAAAACGAGGGTTTCGAGATCGGGCACATCGCGCGAACTGAATTATCGCTCCCGGAATAGCTGGCACGGCCTTGACCCGGTTGCGGCGCTCGTTACCACGACAGGGGATGTCCGATGAAACTCCTGAGTCCCTGATTCCCTACGACGAAATCGTCCAGGAGGCGCTTCGCGATGTGGTCGGCCGCGTGCTTCACGAGGTCGAACAGGGCGGCGGGCTGCCCGGCGGCCATCATTTCTACATCACCTTCAAGACCAAGATGCAGGGGGTCCAAATCCCGAAGCACCTGGTCGAGCGCTTTCCCGATGAGATGACCATCGTTATCCAGCACCGCTTCTGGGACCTCAAGGTAAGCAAGGAGAATTTCTCGGTCGGTCTCAGCTTCGGGGGCGTGCCTTCAACACTGACGGTCCCCTTCGCCGCAGTCACCGATTTCGTCGATCCGGCAGTGGATTTCAGCCTGAAGTTCCAGTCCAACGGCGCTTCGGATATTCCGGAAGAGCATGACGAGGCGGAGAATGATGCTCCGGTTACCCAGGCGGAAGACGGCTCCAACGTCGTCAATGTGGATTTCACGAAGAAGAAGTAGGCGCAGCCAGTCCGGGGCACTGGCGAGCATACTTCTGATGGCGCAGCCAGTCCGGGGCACTGGCGAGCATGTTTCTCACGCCAGCGATCGCCGATCGCACTTGCGTCACGGTCCAACTTCCTTCTAGCGCCGCTTCCAAGAAAAGATGGATTCCCGCTTTCGCGGGAATGACGATAGAGGACAGTAATGGCCACCCATACGCGCACCGAAACCGACAGCTTCGGACCACTGGAGGTTCCCGGCGACAGCTATTGGGGAGCTCAAACCGAGCGTTCGATCGCCAACTTCCCGTTCGGCGAACGGGAGCGGATGCCGGCCGAGATCGTCCATGCGCTTGGCTATGTGAAGCAGGCGGCGGCGCGCGTTAATGCCCGTCTGGGCGGACTGGATGCGGAAATCGCGGAGGCAATCCAGCAGGCGGCGGGCGAAGTCGCTCGAGGCGACCTCGACAGCCAGTTCCCGCTGGTCATCTGGCAGACCGGGTCGGGGACGCAGTCCAACATGAACGCCAATGAGGTGATTGCCGGTCGGGCCAATGAGAAACTGACTGGCAACCGGGGCGGCAAATCTCCGGTCCACCCCAACGACCACGTCAACAAGGGCCAGTCGTCCAACGACAGTTTTCCGACCGCCATGCATATTGCCGCCGGAATCGCGGTCTATCGCAAGCTGCTGCCGGCACTGGAGGTCATCCACACTCGCCTTGCCGACCAGGCCAAGCGCTGGGATTCGATCGTCAAAATCGGGCGCACGCACCTGCAGGACGCGACGCCGCTGACGCTTGGCCAGGAATTTTCCGGCTACGCGGCAATGGTCGAAGACAATATTGCACGGGTCAAGGCTGCCCTTCCGCGGGTCATGCGGCTTGCGCAGGGCGGAACGGCCGTCGGCACGGGCTTGAACGCACCCAAGGGTTTCGCCGACGCTTTTGCCAAGGAAGTCGCGAACCTCACGCAGCTGCCCTTTACCTCCGCTCCGAACAAATTTGCGGAGCTCGCCGCGCACGACACGCTGGTCGAGCTTTCAGGCGTACTCAACACCATCGCCGTCAGTCTGTCGAAGATCGCTAACGACATTCGACTGCTGGGATCCGGCCCGCGGTGCGGCCTTGGCGAATTGAAACTTCCGGAAAATGAACCGGGCAGCTCGATCATGCCCGGCAAGGTCAACCCGACCCAGTGCGAGATGCTGACGATGGTCGCTGCCCAGGTGATGGGTAACCATGTCGCGGTCACCGTCGGGGGACTGCAGGGTCATATGGAATTGAACGTGTTCAAGCCGCTGATCGGTGCCAACGTCATTCGCTCGATCAACTTGCTGTCAGTCGGCATGGAAAGCTTCACGGAGCGAACCCTGGACGGGCTGGAACCGGACGAACAGCGCATCGGCGAACTCATGAACCGCTCGCTGATGCTGGTCACCGCCCTCGCTCCGGAAATCGGCTACGACAATGCTGCGACTATCGCCAAGCATGCCCACAAGAAGGGCCAGACACTCAAGGAAGCCGGCCTGGAACTGGGCTTGGTCGATGAGGAAACCTTCAACCGCGTAGTCAAGCCGGAAAAGATGCTCGGCCGCTGATATGCTGCTAGGCTGCCCTTGAAAGCAGCAGGAGTTTGTTCATGCGGCGACTTGCGGTTTCATCACTGGTCCTGGCCCTGGCGACCGTCGGAGGCTGTGGCGGAGGCGGCGGAGTGCGTGGCGGTGCCAGCGTCCAGCCCGCGTCGGCTTCCTCGGCAGCCATCGCACCGGTGATGCTCAGCGCGACTGCCTATGTTGCAATGGCTTCGTCGATCGACCTTTATCAGGTGAAGTCCGCCCAACTCGCACTTGAGCGTGCGCATGACCCTGGCAATCGGGCCTTCGCCCAGCGTGCCCTCAGCGCCCACCAGGGGACGAGCGCGCAGCTGTCTTATGCCGGCCGGCGACTCAATCTTTTGCCCACGGCGACGCTCAATCCTGAGCATCAGGCGATGCTCGATGCGCTGGCCGCGACCAGCGATTTCGACAATACCTATCGCGCCCAACAAAATATTGTCCTGCAGGAAGGGGTGCGGTTGCATTCGAGCTACGCAAAAGTTGGTCAAAGCCCGACCCTGCGACCTGTCGCCGCCAATGCCGAAAGCGTCATGCGGGCGAACCTGCAGGCACTGAGAAACTCACGATGAGGATTGCCGCGCTTGTGGCGACGGCCACCCTCCTGGCCGGCTGTGCGACGACCGTCGACAAACCCACCTATCTCGTTGGCAGGTGGGGCGGTCCCCATGCTGCGATCGCCTTCCATGTCGTGGCCGATGTACAATTTGATTGCGCTTCAGGATCGATCGATGTGCCGGTCTATCCAGCGAAGGACGGTTCGTTTGAGGTCAAAGGCACCTACCGCGAAGGTTCTCCTGGCCCGGTGCGGGTCGGCCAGATCTTCCGCAGCCAGTCAGCCACTTACTCGGGTAATGCGCTTGATGGCCTGATGACGTTGAACGTCGAACTGGAGGACGGAACCCAGCTGGGACCCTTCAACCTTACGCTCGGTGGCCCGCCGCAGCTTACTCGCTGCCTTTAAGCGCCGGCCTGCCAGTTCAGGATCGCGTCGTTCGGCGCGAGCAACATGATCACGTTGAGGGTCAGATTGTCGCGAATGACAATCAGCGGCACTAGCTCCAGCAGCAAGACAACGGCCATGCTTACCCACACCGGTAGGCGCCGAGCAGCGAGGAAGCCGATCGCCATCATGGCGATGTCGCTTGCCGAATTCAGAATTGAATCGCCCGAATAGCCGAGCGCCATGGTCGCTTCCCGATAGCGGTCGATGACCATCGGCGTGTTCTCCGCAATCTCCCAGGCAGCCTCGATGAGCAGCGCCACCAGGAACCGTCGCTCAGCCGGCGCCTTGCGCCACAGCCAGGCGAAGGCCGCATAGAAAAGGAAGCCGTGGACGATATGGCTTGGGCTGTACCAGTCGGCGAGCATCTGGCTCTGCGTTGGGCCGACTTCGCCCCATAACGAAACCGTGCCGCAGGTGCAGATCGGCGGCCTTCCCATCGACCACAAAATGGCGACCGATAGGATCACTACTGCGGCCAGGGACAAAAGCGGCCTGGGCCGCAGCGGAAGCGAGTTCATTGCGAATGGGTAGGGTCGGCGGCAGGACTTGCCAAGCGCACTGCAGCCCCACCATCCCTTTGTCTTGAGCCGCCATTCTTGCTAGGGGCGCCGCCAACCCTCGCCGCGGGCCCCGCGGCTTCACATAAGACGCGACTCCTAAGAGGAAACAGAATGATCCCGACCGGCCAGGACAGCTTGAACACCCGCTCGACGCTGGAGGTCGGAGGCAAGAGTTACGCTTATTATTCTCTGGAAAAGGCCGGTGCCACCCTTGGCGACGTGTCGCGCCTGCCCTTTTCGATGAAGGTGCTGCTGGAAAATCTCCTGCGCTACGAGGA
>DASTVY010000030.1:0-12022 GCA_035758865.1 Sphingomicrobium sp.
CTCGGCTCGGACCGGAATTTTCGTTGCTGGTCCGGTGCTGCCATTGGAATTTCGCGAGCGCCGAAGACCAACCACCGCCCGAAATCCCTGCGAAGGTGGATTGGGACCGGCTCCTAACACTTGCTCGCCGTCATCGGGTCCAGGGCCTTGCCTGGAATTCGCTGGGACAGACCGCCGATCACCTGCCCAGCCATGTCAAGGATGCTCTTTCCTCCGAAGCAAGGTCGATTGCGGCAACAAACTTGGCAATCGCCGCGGAGTGCGGCCGCCTGCGGCAAAGATTTGAAGAAGCAAAAACGCCGCTGCTCTTCATCAAAGGGCTCAGCGTCGGCGCTCTCGCCTATCGTTCTCCCCTTCTAAAAATGGCTTGGGATATCGACTTGCTGATCGACCCAAGCGACCTGGGAGCGGCTTCAAAATTGCTCACCGACTGCGGCTATGTGGTGCGCATTCCGGCCAATTTGGCAGATCTTGAGGCGTGGCATGGTCGAAGTAAGGAGTCGGTTTGGCACAGACAAGACAGCTTCTTTGTAGAAGTTCACACCCGCCTTTCCGACAATCAACGGCTGATCCCCGCGATCGACATCCATTCCCCACAGCAAGTGGTAGAAGTTGTACCGGGCGTGTCGCTTCCCACGCTGGCCGAGGATGAATTGCTGGCCTACCTCGCAGTGCATGGCGCTTCGAGCGCGTGGTTCCGGCTGAAGTGGATTTCCGACTTCGCCGCATTGATTGACGGCCGAACCGGCGAAGAAATTGAACGATTGCATCGCCGCTCCCTGGAGCTCGGTGCAGCCCGCGCGTCCGCCCAGGCGCTGCTTCTTGCTGACTCTCTGTTCGGCGTCCTTCGATCAGCACCGGAATTACGGATGCAGCTTTCGAAGGAGTGGGAAACGCAGCTCCTTTGCCGCGCTGCGTTGCGCATGATGACTGAGATCGAGGGCGAACCAGCGGAGCAGCCCTTGGGCACCATGGCGATTCATTGGAGCCAGTTGCTGCTAAAGCCTGGACTCACCTACAAATTCTCGGAGATCTGGAGGCAAGGCTCGAGCCTTCTCAGCCGGTCGCATTGATCTACGGCCGGTCGGCGACGAGCTGGTCGACGACCGCCGGATCGGCGAGCGTCGAGATGTCGCCCAGATGGGAAACGTCGCCCTGCGCGATCTTGCGGAGGATCCGTCTCATGATCTTGCCCGACCGAGTCTTGGGCAGCGCAGGCGCAAATTGGATGACATCGGGGGTCGCAATCGGTCCGATTTCGCTTCGGACCCATTGAACCAATTCTGCCCGCAACCTGTCGTCGACGGGGCAGCCGGCGTTCGCCGTTACAAAGGCGTAGATGCCCTGCCCCTTGATGTCGTGCGGCATGCCGACAACCGCAGCCTCTGCCACATCTTCGTGAGCGACCAGGGCGCTTTCGATCTCCGCGGTGCCAAGTCGGTGGCCGGAAACGTTGATCACATCATCGATCCGTCCTGTGATCCAATAATAGCCGTCCTCGTCGCGGCGGCAGCCGTCGCCGGTGAAATAATAGCCCGGATAAGCCGTGAAATAGGTGGTGAAGAAGCGGGCCGGATCGCCCCAGACGGACCTCATCTGCCCAGGCCAGCTATCGGTGATCACCAGCGCCCCACTGACGGCGCCTTCCAGAATGTGACCCTTCTCGTCGACCAGCGCGGGCTTCACGCCGAACATGGGCTTGGTCGCGCTTCCGGGCTTCAAGTCGGTGGCGCCCGGCAGCGGCGCGATCATCGTCGCCCCGGTTTCCGTCTGCCAATAGGTGTCGACGATCGGGCAGCGCCCCTCGCCCACCACGCGATGGTACCAGCCCCAGGCTTCGGGATTGATCGGCTCGCCCACCGTGCCGAGCAGTTTAAGGGTCTGGCGAGAGGTCTTTTCCACCCACTCGTCACCTTCGCGCATGAGCGCTCGGAGGGCCGTCGGAGCGGTGTAGAGGATTTCTACGTTGTGCTTGTCGACGACTTGCCAAATGCGGCTTGGATCCGGCCAGTTCGGCACCCCTTCGAACATGATGGTGGTCGCGCCGTTCGCCAGCGGACCGTAGACGATATAGCTGTGACCGGTGACCCAGCCGATGTCAGCGGCGCACCAATAGATCTGCCCAGGGCGGTAATCGAACACATATTCGTGCGTCATCGATGTCCACACCGCGTAACCGCCAGTGGTGTGCATCACGCCCTTGGGCTGCCCGGTCGAACCGGACGTATAGAGGATGAACAGCGGGTCCTCGGCGCCCATCTCCTCGGGCGGGCAATCGGCGGACATGCCGGCCTCCGCCTCCTGCCACCAGATGTCGCGGCCTTGCGTCATCGATACATCGGTGTCCGTCCGGCGCATGACGATAACCCGGTTGACGGAAGTGCATTGCTCGAGCGCCTCGTCGACATTGGCCTTGAGCGGGATCACCCTTCCGCCGCGAAGCCCTTCGTCCGCGGTGATCACCAGGCTGCTGTCGCAATCCTGGATGCGGCCCGCCAATGCATCGGGCGAGAAGCCGCCGAACACCACCGAATGGATCGCGCCGATCCGGGCGCAAGCGAGCATGGCGACGGCCGCTTCGGGCACCATCGGCAGGTAAATGGTCACCCGGTCGCCCCTCTTCACGCCCTGCGCCTTCAGGGCATTGGCGAAGCGGCAAACCATGCTGTGCAGTTCGCGATAGCTGAGGGTGAGGCCCCGCTCGTTAGGGTCATCCGGCTCCCAGATGATCGCTGTCGCCGCACCGTGGGTCGCGAGGTGCCGGTCGAGGCAATTCGCGGAAAGGTTCAGCGCGCCGTCGGCAAACCAGCGAATGCAGAAGTCGTCTTCGTGGAAGCTGGTTTCCTTGACTGTGGTAAAGGGCCGCATCCAATCGATGCGCTGCGCCTCTCGACGCCAGAAACCATCCGGGTCCTCGACCGACTCGCGGTACTTTTCGACATAGCCCTTCGCGTCGATCAGCGCCTTTTCGGCCCATTCGGGGGGTACCGGATAAAGGGCGTCGGTCATGCCAGCCTCTCCTTTTGCTGGGCCGCAGCTTAGCTTCCGTAACGTCCGTGCAAAGCCCCTCGCGCGCGGCGGCTCGCTCGGCTAGCTACACTCACATGACCCTCCTCGTTACCGGCGTTGCCGGCTTCATCGGATCACATGTCGCCATGGCACTGCTCGATCGAGGCGAGCAGGTCGTCGGAATCGACAATCTCAATGACTATTACGATCCGGCGCTGAAGGCCGCGCGCATCGAGCGGCTCAAGTCGGCGCATGGAAATGCATTTACCTTCGAGCAGGTCGATTTCGGCGACAAGGACGCGCTCGAAAAATTCGCGCATCCACACCGGTTCGACCGGATCGTCCACCTCGGCGCCCAGGCGGGGGTGCGCTATTCGCTGATCAACCCTCAGGCCTATGTCAGCTCCAACCTGATGGGGCAGATCAACATGCTGGAGCTGGCGCGCCACAGCGGCGTCAGCCACTTCGTCTATGCCAGCTCGTCCTCGGTCTATGGCGGGAACGATACGCTTCCATTCCGGGTGGAGGATCGGGTCGACCATCCCATCTCCCTCTATGCAGCGACCAAGAAGGCCGACGAACTGATGGGCGAAAGCTATGCCCATCTGTTCCGAATCCCGATGACCGGGCTTCGCTTTTTCACGGTCTACGGCCCGTGGGGCCGGCCCGACATGGCGATGTGGATCTTCACCAAGGCGCTTTATGAAGGACAGCCGCTGACCATTTTCAACAATGGCGACATGCGGCGCGACTTCACCTTCATCGACGACATCGTGCGCGGCGTCCTTGCCTGCGTGGACGGCCCGCCGGTCGATAATGGGGAAGTGAAGGCCGGCGGAAGCAAGAGCCCGCACGCCATTTACAACATCGGCAACCACCGTTCGGAAGAGCTGATGCGGATGGTTAGCCTTCTCGAACAGGCGACCGGGAAGGAAGCGGTGATCGACTTCCAGCCGATGCAGCCGGGTGATGTAAAGGACACATTCGCCGATACCAGCGCCATCGAGCGCGACCATGGCTTCGAGCCGAGTACCTCCATCGATGTCGGAGTTCCGCTCTTCGTCGACTGGTTCAAGGCGTACCACCGGATTGACTAGAACCCAGGAGCTCGAATGCCACTCCCAGCCATTTTTGACCGACTGCGAATTCCGGTCATCGGCGCGCCGCTGTTCATCGTGTCCAACCCCGACCTGGTCATTGCCCAGTGCAAGGCAGGGATCGTCGGCAGCTTCCCCGCCCTCAATGCCCGGCCCCAGAGCCAACTCGACGAGTGGATCCATCAAATCACGGAGGAGCTGGCGGCTCACGACCGGGAACATCCGGAAGCGCCTTCAGCGCCTTTCGCGGTCAACCAGATCGTCCACCGGTCCAACGACCGGTTTGAGGAAGACATGGCGTCATGCGCCAAATGGAAAGTCCCAATCGTCATCACTTCGCTGGGCGCAAGGGTGGAGCTGAATGACGCAGTTCACAGCTGGGGCGGAATCACGCTTCACGACATCATCGACGACCGATTTGCCCGCAAGGCGATCGAAAAGGGCGCCGACGGCTTGATCGCAGTCGCGGCGGGCGCCGGAGGACATGCCGGGCGCTGGTCGCCCTTCGCGCTGGTCCAGGAAATCCGCAAATGGTTCGATGGCCCGCTTGCCCTTTCCGGGGCGATTGCGACCGGCGGTGCAGTCCTGGCTGCAACGGCCATGGGCGCGGACTTCGCCTATATCGGCTCGCCCTTCATCGCTACGCCGGAAGCGCGGGCGACAGATGAATATAAGGAAGCGATCATTGAAAGTGGCGCGGCAGACATCGTCACCTCGGCGCTGTTCACCGGGGTCAGCGGCAATTACCTGCGCAAATCGATCGTCGCAGCCGGCCTCGATCCGGACAATCTTCCAATGCCTGGCCCGGACGCCATGAATTTCCAGTCCGCGACTGGCGCCAAGGCCTGGCGCGACATTTGGGGATCCGGCCAAGGGATCGGGATGATCGACAAGGTCACGCCAGCCGCCGAGCTGATCGCGCGACTGACACACGAATATGCCGAGGCGAAGGCGCGGGTCTGCAGCTAGGCCAACTTTTCCAGTTTCACTCGCCACTCGTCAGGAAGCGGCTCCGGACACCGGTCCGATCGATCGACATAGACATGGGTGAAATGGCCCTGCGCGCTGGCTTCCGCTGACCCCGCGCCGAACACGCCGATCCGGTAGGTGACGCTGGTATTCCCGAGGCGATCGACCGCAATTCCCACTTCCACGTCGCCCGGGAAACTCAGCGGCGCGAAATAGGTGCAGCCGGTCTCAACTACGAGCCCGATCGGGTCGCCCCGCTCGATATCGAGCAGACCGGCTTCAACGAGCCAGGCGTTCACCGCCGTATCGAACCATTGGTAATAGACGGTGTTGTTGACGTGTCCGTAGGCGTCATTGTCCGCCCAACGGGTCCCGATTTTCATGAACCAGCGATAGGCGTCCCGCCCGCGCGGGGCCGGGCGGCTCACCAGGCAGCCTCGTACAGCCGGCGTGCATCCTCTTCCTCGATCGGGCAGGGATTGTTCACCAGCAGCCGCTGCTGCTTCATGGCTTCCTTGGCCAGCATCGGAATGTCGCCTTCCGGAATCCCATGATCCCGAAGTCGCGGCTGAAGCCCGCTGGCCGCGACCAGCCTGTCGAGCCGATCAATGAGCGTTGCGCATCGGGCCTGGCTCCCCTGCCCTTCGCATTCTGGCGCAAGGATCGGCGCCAGCTCGGCGTAGAGTTCCCGCGCGGCTTCGCTGTTGTGCTGAAGCACGACCCGCAGCATCAAAGCATTCGACAGCCCATGCGGGAGATGATGGATCCCGCCGAGCGGATATGCGAGCGCGTGCACGCCGGCGACCGGCGCGTTGGCGAATGCAAGCCCGGCCAGATGGGCGCCGAGAAGCATGGCCGAGCGCGCTTCGACATTGCGAGGCTGCTCGATCGCCGTGATCAAATTGGCCGACAGCAGCCGGAGCGCCTCACGTGCGAGCGCGTCGGACAACGGGTTCTTCAGTCGGGCGCTTGTGAAGGCCTCTACCGAATGGACAATGGCGTCGATGCCGGTCGCTGCGGTGACATGAGCCGGGAGGCCAAGTGTCAGGCTGGCGTCCAGCGCGGCCCAATCGGCAATCAGCGGGCGCGCGTTCACGGCCAGCTTTACTCCGCCTTCGCAGGTGATGACTGAAATCGGAGTCGCTTCCGATCCGGTGCCGGCCGTGGTTGGAACCAGCGCCAGCGGCAGACGCTGGCCCTTAGCGATGTCGACGCCCCAGATCTCCTCGAGGTCATCGCCCGACCCGAGCAGATAGGCGGCAAGCTTTGCGACATCCATGGGACTGCCGCCGCCAAAGCCGACGATGTGGGTGACGTCATGACGCCGCCCGAGTTCGACCGCTTCCAAAAGCGTCTCCTTCGACGGGTCAGCCTCGACACCGTCGAACAGGATGATCTCGTGCGCCCCTTCTTCCAGCGCCGTCCTGCAGGCGTCGGTCAGTCCAAGCCGAAGCACGTCCTTGTCGGTGACGAACAGGCAGGGGCCGGCGGGCATCACATCGGCCAGGCGCACGGCGCAACCATCTCCGGAAATCAGCCTGGGGCCGGGATGGAAGGTGAAGGGCCGCATGAGCCCGACGCTAACGGCTTAGCCGTCGCGATTCCAGATGAAGTCGCGCTCCAGCCTGCCCATCAAGGCTCTCGCGGGGCTAGGCGCCGGCTCTTCGATTAATTGACCCTCGTCCAATCGCTTGATCCGCGAATAAAGATCGGCGCTGGCATTGATCAGGCGCTGGGCGGCCTCCGGCAGTTGGTCGACGACCTTGGGGTCGCTGTCATTGGCGTTGCCCAGCCGCCGTTCCGGGCGCCGCCCATCGGAAGAGCGGATCTCGCCGCTTTCGACTGCCTTCTGGGTCAACAGCCATGCAACGATGTGCATGATGCGCGTCGTTACCTTCAGCGATTCGCAGGCGAAACCGACGCGAGCGAACGGTTCGAGCAACTGCCGGTCGTCGCGGCCGGTTTCATCGAAATAGGCGCGCGCCTCGTCGGCCAGGACCATCGCCTCGGTATATAATGAGTCGATCAGCCGCGGCGTGATCCGCGCTTCAAATCCCCGTTCTTGTTCCGATTCGTTCGTCACAATACCGATTCTGCCATTAGTTCAGGCCATAGGAAACGCCCGACTCGGTCAAGCGGCAATCCCCGCTGGCCCGGCTGTCCCGCAGTCGGACATCAAAATTCACGCAATGATGTCGGGAATGATCCGGTCCGTCAGCACCTGGATCTCATCCTTCAGCGCCAGCTTTTTCTTCTTCATCCTCGCCAGCTCCAGCTGGTCGCAGTTTCCGGAAGACCGCAGAAGCTCAATTTCCTCGTCGAGGCGGCGGTGCTCGGCCTTGAGAAGCTGAAGCACCTCCCGCGGATCGTCATCATTCATGCGCCTATCTTACAGGAAGCTCGTCCCATCGTCACGATCACGCCATCAACGCCAAACCGCTTTTCCGGTCCGCCGAGCCGTGTGCATTGCCTAGCGACAAATGCGTCATTTCGTGATTTATTCGCGAAGTTGTCACGCGTCAGCCAACGAAAGGAAATTGACCGATGGACAAGGCGCATGCCGAGGCTCTCGCATCTAAACATGCCGCTCTTCACGCAGTTATTGACGCCGAAGAGCACCGCCCGCATCCGGACCTCGACTTGTTGACGCGCTTGAAGAAGGAAAAGCTTAGGCTGAAGGACGAGCTAGTCGGACACTAGCTGTCGTAGGCCAAAAAGAAGGCCGGCCACTCATTCGAGCCGCCGGCCTTTTTTCTCGATCTTGCTGAATTTGGATCAGTCGTCGCGCGACACGCGCTCGATCCGCTCATGCTTTTCCTGGGCTTCGAGAGTCATCGTCGCGATCGGACGAGCCTCCAGCCGTGCAAGCGAGATGGGATCGCCGGTCACTTCGCAATAGCCATATTCGCCGTCATAGAGGCGGCGAATTGCGGCATCGATCTTGGCGATCAGCTTGCGCTGGCGATCGCGGGTCCGAAGCTCGATCGACCAATCGGTTTCGCTCGATGCGCGGTCGGCGATATCCGGCTCACGTAGCGAATCCACCTGGAGCTGCGCCATGGTCGCGCGGCTTTCCTCGATGATCGACTCTTTCCAATCCTTGAGCTTTTGCAGGAAATAGGCCCGCTGGGACACGCACATGAAGTCTTCACCGTCCGATGGACGATAGCCTTCCGGCAACACAATTTGATCAAATTGTCCTGAACCTGAACCATACAGGTCCACTAGAGCGGTAGCCATTCACTCCCTCCCCGACACAAGCGCCCGCCGCTGCCGCGACCGGGCCACCGGTAACGGCCGGAGGCAAATACACCAGACATTCCCGACACTTAACGCGGGTATGCCGGTATCCCCAACGCGCTCATAGTTAAGCTGGGCCTCCTTAACAAGGACTGACCGGCCAAAAACCAAATAAACTGTGGATTGTTGCGGGGAGGACGCAGGTGGTTGTCCCATCGCCGCACAATCCGCATAGCGGGCAAATGCGGATCTTGCTGACCAATGACGACGGCATCCATGCGCCCGGCTTCGCGGTGCTTGAGTCGATCGCAGCCAGGCTGTCCGACGATGTCTGGATGGTGGCTCCCGCCGAGGAGCAATCGGGTGCCGGCCATTCGCTGACGCTCAGCCGCCCGATCCGCCTTCGCAAACATGGTAACCGGAAATATTCGGTCAGCGGCACCCCGACCGATGCCGTGATGATGGCGCTGGCCCACATCATGAAGGACAATCCGCCCGATCTGATTCTGTCCGGAGTTAACCGTGGCGCCAACCTGGCGGAGGACGTCACTTATTCGGGGACCGTCTCGGCAGCGATGGAAGGGGCGCTGGCCGGTGTCCGGTCGATCTCGCTTAGCCAGGTCTATTCGCGCGAAGGCCTCGGCGATCAGGTTCCGTTCGCCGCGGCCGAGGCCTGGGCGGAGCGGGTGCTTCGCCCCTTGATGGAAGCGCCCTTCATTCCGGGCACTTTGGTCAACGTCAATTTCCCTGCACTGGACCCGGAGGCGGTCAAGGGCATCCGGGTCTGCCGCCAGGGGATAAGGGATTATGGCCGGCTGAGGATCGTCGAGCGGACCGACCCGCGAGGCTATCGCTATTACTGGTTCGGACTTGCTCCGACAGTCGAAACCCCCGGCCACGTCACGGACCTGGAGGTCGTCGCCGACGGTTATGTCGCCGTGACTCCGCTTTACCTTGACCTCACTCATGAGCCGGGCATCGATGTCCTGGCCCAGCGCTTCGAGGCTTCAGGGTAACGGCGCTGCGAATGGGAGCCGACCTCCGGACCATAATCGCCTGCCTGTCGCGCCCTCGTCGCCGCGAGCTGACCCTGCTCACCCTGCTGATGCCGGCAACGGCGCTGGCGGAGATGCTGACTGTGGCGGCAATCGTGCCCTTTCTGGCGCTGTTGTCGGGCCAGCCGATCGAGCTCGCCGCCGGAACCGGATTCCAGTCCATTTTCCGGGCAATGGCCGGTCAATCCCTCGAGTCAGCGGCCATATTATTCGTTGTCCTGGCGATCCTGACGGCGGCACTTCGCCTCGGCCTGTTCTGGACCAGCAAGCATTTCGCGTTTGCGCTGGGCCACGAGGTATCGGTCGAAATCCAGCGGCGCCTGCTCGGGCAACCCTACGCCTTCCACCTTCGTCATCATTCCAGCCAACAGTTGGCGGCCCTGGACAAGGTTGATTTGCTCGTTTTCGATGTAGTGATCCAGGCGACCCAGGGCCTAAGCGCGATACTCCTCGGCCTCTTCATTATCGCGCTGTTGCTAGCGATCGACCCGGTTAGCACCAGCCTCGCAATGTTGGTCGTCGGGGCGTTCTATGGGATCGCCATGATCAGCACGCGCCGACGGCTTGGAAACCACTCCAAGACCATCAATTCCGCCTATCAGCAGCGAATAAAGTTCATCCAGGAAAGCGTGGGCGGAATCCGGGACCTCATCCTCGACCAGTCGCTCGAGCCGGCGCTCGGTCGCTTTCGGTCCATTGATAGTGCCTTTGCACAGGCGCGGTCGCGAACCGCGTTCCTCGCTGCGGCTCCTCGGATTCTGATTGAGGCCATAGGCCTTGTCCTGGTCGCAATGCTCGCTCTCATCATCGCAGGCCGTCCTGGGGGATTTACGTCGGCAGTGCCGTTCCTCGGCGCACTGGCGCTCGGTGCGCTGCGCCTCCTGCCCTCGCTCGGCCAGCTCTACGGCAGTTGGGCAAGCCTCGCCGTCGTCGGACCGGTCCTGGCCGACGTCGCTGCCTTGCTGCGCCTCCCGCTGGGCAATGTAGGTCCGGCCGATCCGATACCGTTCCAGCAATCAATTCGACTTGAGGAGGTCGGTTTTGGATATGCCGGGCCCGACCGTCCGGTGCTCAAGCAGATTGATCTGACGATAGCCAAGGGCTCCAGGGTGGCCATCACCGGCAGGACCGGCAGCGGCAAGAGCACGCTAGTCGATCTGATGATGGGCCTGATCCAGCCGGACAGCGGTCAAATTCTGGTCGATGGGCGCCCGCTTCGAGCCGAACAGCTGCCCGGCTGGTGGAAGTCGATCGCCCACGTCCCCCAGGACATATTTCTCGCCGACGACAGTATCGCCGCAAACATCGCCCTTTCCTTTCAGGGTGGCGAGATAGACGAGCCACGGGTCCGCACCGCCGCGGTACGCGCTCATCTGGATCAGTTCATCAAGACCTTGCCCGCCCATTATGAAACCCGGATCGGCGAGCGCGGCACCCGCCTGTCGGGAGGACAGCGGCAAAGGCTTGCCCTGGCCCGTGCCCTTTACAAAGGGGCGGCACTGCTGGTCCTGGACGAAGCAACCAGTGCGCTCGACGATCAGACGGAACGGGCAGTCATGGACGCTCTCGACCAACTCAAGTCCGAAGGCACGACAGTGGTCATCGTTGCCCATCGCCTGTCCACGGTCGCCAAATGCGACACGATCTTCGTTCTCGACGAGGGCAGATTGGTGAGATCCGGCACCCCTGAGGAACTATTGGGCGAGCTGAAAGCATTGGAAGCGCAAGGCGAGCTTTAGTTGCTAGGCCGCCAGCGCAACGTCGCTCCGCTGCTCACGAAACCACGCCTGGAACATCAGCACTGCCCATAGTGCCGGCGTGGAATCGCGGCGCCCGGCGAGATGATCCCGCCATCGACGCTGTACGATCGCCGGATTGAACCAGCCATCGTCCGCCATCCGCTTCGCATCGAGCAACTCCTCCGCCCAGGGCCTGAGCGGTCCACGGATCCACTCACCAACAGGAACCGCAAAGCCAGCCTTGGGCCGTTCGAACAGGTGGCTCGGCGCCTCGCGATAGAGCAATTGGCGAAGGATAGCCTTTCCTTCAGCGCCCCGGATTTTCATTGAAAGCGGGATCCGCGCCGCGACTGCTGCAACGCGATGGTCAAGGAATGGGACCCGGGTTTCCAGGCCGACCGCCATCGAGGCCCGGTCGACCTTCGCCAAAATATCATCGGGCAAATAGCTGACCGCATCGCAATACATGATCCTCGCGGCATCGCCGGAAGCCGCGCCGAGGTTCAGGTTAAAGCCCGTCTCGCCTTCGGCATCCAGTACCGGATTCTCTTCCTGACTCCATTCGTCCAGGAAACTCAGATAGATATCATCGAGTGTTGATGCCGATTGTGCGATCCGCAGCCCTTTCTGGATCCGGGCACCGATGAACGGCCGGCTATGCCCGTCGGCCAGTTGCGCGATTCTCGCCCAAACGGCCGGTGAAACACGGGAAAGCGGCGCTGCAGCGATCGACCTTAGCTTCCTTGGTACGCGGCGGAGTTGACGCCAAAGGCGCGGCGCAATCACGTGGCGGTTGTATCCGCCGAAGAGCTCATCGCCACCGTCGCCGGTCAGAGCGACTGTGACATCCTGCCGCGCAAAGCGGCTGATGAGGAAGGTCGGTATTTGCGACGAGTCCGCAAATGGTTCATCG
>DASTVY010000123.1:0-6717 GCA_035758865.1 Sphingomicrobium sp.
CTGGTCGTCGGCGTGAACGGTTCCGGCAAGACGACCACGATCGGCAAGCTCGCGCACCGTTACACGCGTGAAGGCCGCAAGGTGATGCTCGCGGCCGGCGACACGTTCCGCGCCGCGGCGATCGAGCAGCTGAAAATCTGGGGCGAGCGGATCCGGGTACCCGTGATCGCGGGCAATCCGGGGGGCGACGCGGCCGGAATCGTCTATGACGCGGTCAAACAGGCAACGGCAACCGGCATCGACGCTCTCATCGTCGACACCGCCGGGCGCCTGCAGAACAAGGCGCACCTGATGGACGAATTGTCCAAGGTCCGCCGAGTACTCGGGCGGCTGAACCCCGAAGCTCCGCATGACATCATCCTCGTCCTCGACGCGACCACAGGACAAAATGCGCTCAACCAGATCGAGGTTTTCCGCGACATGGCGGGCGTCACTGGGCTGGTCATGACCAAGCTGGACGGGACAGCTCGAGGCGGCGTTCTGGTTGCGGCCGCTGAGAAATTCGGGATGCCGATCCATGCCATTGGCGTCGGTGAAGGGGTCGATGACTTGCGGCCGTTCGACCCGCGGGCCGTCGCACGAGCGATCGCGGGGTTGCCGGCATGAAGATCGACCAAACCAGGGAGCCCACCGGAACCGCACGTGTGCTGATCGACATCGGGCCGCTGCTGGTCTTTTTCCTGGTCAATTTTCTCGCGCCGGTGCCGAGCGCGATCAAAATTTTCGTCGCGACGGGTGCGTTCATGGCGGCGATGGTGGCGGCCCTGGTCTTTGCAGCGGTGCGCTATCGTTATGTATCTCCGCTATTGCTCTTTTCCGGCGTGATGGTGGTGGTGCTGGGCGGGCTCACCATCTGGCTGCACAATGAGACCTTCATCAAGGTCAAGCCGACAATCTATTACACCCTCGTAGCAGCTGTCCTTACGTTCGGGCTCGCGACCGGCCGGCCGCTTCTGAAAATGGTGTTGGGAAGCGCCTATCCGGGCCTGGACGAGGATGGCTGGCGCAAGCTGACCCGCAACTGGGCGATCTTTTTCGCGATCATGGCGGTGGTCAACGAGGCGGTCTGGCGCAATTCGACGACTGATTTCTGGATCGCATTCAAGCTATGGGGCGCAATTCCGGCAACGCTTCTGTTCGCCGCCGCCAATGTGCCGATGCTGATGCGCCATGGCCTGGCGACCGATGATCCGAAACCTGCTGAACCGGGACCTGTGGAATGAGTGACGCGATTATCCGCATTGAACGGCTAAAGAAGGCCTATGCCAATGGCGTGGAGGCACTGAAGGGCGTCGATCTCGACATCCGCAAGGGTGAAATCCTGGCGCTGCTCGGCCCTAACGGCGCCGGCAAGACGACCTTGATCAACATCGTCTGCGGAATCGTTACCGCGACGGACGGCCAGGTGCTGGTCGATGGCAAAAACTGGCTCGATGATTTCCGCCGGGCACGGACGCGCATCGGCCTGGTCCCTCAGGAGCTGACGACCGACGCCTTCGAGAGCGTCTGGGCAACCGTCAGCTTCTCGCGCGGCCTATTCGGCAAGCCCCGCAACGACCAGAAGGTCGAGGAAATTTTGAAGCGCCTGACGCTCTGGGACAAGCGCAAGTCCGAAATGCGCGAGCTGTCCGGCGGCATGAAGCGCCGCGTGATGATCGCCAAAGCGCTGGCGCACGAGCCCGACATCCTATTCCTCGACGAGCCGACTGCCGGCGTCGACGTCGAGCTTCGCCGCGACATGTGGGAGCTGGTTCGAAAGCTGCGGGCCGATGGGACGACGATCATCCTCACCACCCATTATATCGAGGAAGCCGAGGAAATGGCCGACCGCGTCGGAGTCATCCGCAAGGGCGAGCTGGTCGCGCTGGGCGACAAGAAGACGCTGATGGCGCAAATGGGCCAGCGGACGCTCAAGATCACGCTCGACGATCCTGTCAGCGAAATCCCCGCCGGACTTGCGGAATGGGGCTTGGCGCTCGAGGATGACGGCCACACTCTTTGCTATCGCTTCGACAGCCATGCCGAACATACCGGCATTCCCGGGCTCATGCGGCGACTGGACGAGCTTCACGTCGGATACAAGGACCTCGCCACCCACCAGTCTAGCCTTGAAGATATATTTGTCAGCCTGGTCCATGAGGAGCGCGCGGCATGAACCTTCAGGGCGTAAAATCCATCTATCGCTTCGAGATGGCGCGCTGGGGCCGGACCTTGTGGCAGTCGCTCGTCACGCCGGTCATCACCACGTCGCTCTATTTCCTGGTGTTCGGGTCGGCGATCGGCAGCCGGATGAGCGATATGGCGGGGATCCCGTTCGGGAGCTTTATCGTGCCCGGACTGATCCTTCTGTCGGTTCTTACCCAGGCACTAATGAACGCCAGTTTTGGCATTTTCTTTCCGAAGTTTACGGGGACTATCTACGAAATCCTATCAGCTCCGCTGTCGCCGCTGGAGACCGTCATCGCCTATGTCGGCGCAGCGGCGACCAAGGCAGTCATTCTGGGCCTGGTTACGCTCGCAACGGCAACCTTATTCGTTGACGTCTGGGTCGCTCACCCGCTGCTCATGTTAGTGTTTTTGGTGGCGATTTCGGTCGGCTTCTGCCTGCTCGGCTTCGCGATCGGCATCTGGGCCAAGAATTTCGAGCAATTACAGGTCATTCCACTGCTCATTGTAACGCCCCTCACCTTCCTCGGAGGGGTGTTCTATTCGATCGGATCGATCGGCGAGCCGTGGCGTACGGTCACGCTATTGAACCCGATCCTCTATTTGGTCGCTGGCTATCGCTGGACATTCTTCGGGGTCAGCGACGTGCCGGTCTGGGCCAGCGTGGCAGTGATGGCGGCGGCGATCCTAATCCCGTTCGCCGCCATCGTCTGGATCTTCAGGACAGGCTATCGGCTGAAATCCTAGCTCCCTCCTGGTCGGCCCGGCTGAGGCCCTCACCATCGAGGTTCTGTGCGACGAAATCCCAGTTGATGATGTTCTCAAGAACGGTCTTCACGAACCTCGCCCGATCGTTGCGATAGTCGATGTAGTAGGCGTGCTCCCACACATCGATGGTCAGCAATGGCGTCATGCCGTGCACGACGGGGGTGTCGGCATCGTGCAGTGACGTGATCTGGAGCTTGCCGTTGTTGAGCACCAGCCATCCCCAGCCGCTGGCGAAATGGTTGACGCTTTCCTTAGCCAGCTGCTCCAGAAGCTGCTGTTCGCTACCGAAATCGGAGCTGATCATGTCGCGCAGCCTGCCTGAAGGCCGCGACGAGCCCTCGGGTGCCAGGCACTGCCAGAAAAAGCTGTGGTTCCAGATCTGGGCGGTATTGTTGAACAACGGCTTGTCGCCGCGCTGGTGAGCAGCGCGGATCACCTCGACCAGCGAGGCACCTTCCAGGTCGGTATCGCCGATCAGCCCGTTCGCCTTGTCGACATAGGCCTTGTGATGCTTGCCATGATGAAAATCGAGCGTTTCGGCGGACATGTGCGGATCGAGCGCGTCGCGGTCGAACGGGAGGTCGGGAAGCGTAAAGGCCATTTGATCGTCTCCGGCAGTATGAACGGAACCCCGTTTTCTTAACGCCGTGCCCGGCTTCCGGCTCCGCATCTTGTCGCCACTGGCTTGCCCCCTGCCCCTCAAGGGTCGTAACAGGTCCGACATTAGTCCGGCGGATGGGACCGCGGCATGAGAGGGGGAAGCATGGGAAAGATACTCGAAAACCTGAACCTGACGCTGCTGATTGGTATTTTCATAGCGATCGCGTTGATGATGGCGCCCTATTACGCCCCGGCGACCATCGCCATCGGCCTGTTGCAGTGGCTCCACGTCTTCTTCGGCGTGCTGTGGATCGGCCTGCTCTATTATTTCAACTTCGTGCAGATCCCGACCATGCCGGAGATTCCCGCGGAGCTGAAACCTGGTGTGTCGAAGCATATCGCCCCGAAGGCACTGTTCTATTTCCGCTGGGGCGCGGCGTTCACGGTGCTGACCGGCCTGATCCTCGCCTATCTATACGGCGAGGAAAAGGCGCTGATGCTCAATGATCCGTCCAACCGGCTGATCGGCATCGGCATGTGGCTGGCATTGATCATGGCCTTCAATGTCTGGTTCATCATTTGGCCGAACCAGAAGAAGGCGCTGGGCCTAGTCGAGGCCGATGACGCGACCAAGGCCAAGGCCGCGCGCGCGGCCATGTTGACCAGCCGGATCAATGTGCTGCTGTCGATCCCGATGCTGCTGGCAATGACCAACGCTCGCTAGGCAACGGGTTTCAAATAGGGTCCGCCGCGCCAATGAGCCGGCGGATCCCTTGTCACCGATGTCAACGATGAGGACATCCCGGCCAACAGCAAGGTCGACGCTTTCCTTCGCTCAGGTTTGAGCGCCCCCAATCGATGCGCTTGCGCCGGGTCTCCGTCTTCTTGGCCGATTCCACCCAACAGATCCATTCGTTGCGGGCCAGCGGCGTAATATCTTCCCAGGTCGCCAGCGCTTTCGAATCAAGCTTAAGTGCGTCTTCCAGATCGTTCGGAAGTTCATGGACCAAGCCGCCGGGTAAATGACCGTTGTCGTTCATCTGGACCTGCAGTCTCCGATCAGTTGCTGACGGCAAGCTGGTGACGCTTCATCGCATGGCGGAGTTGGTCATAGCTTAGCCCCAACGCGGTTGCGGTCGTCCGTTGATTGAAACGATGCTTGGCCAGTGCCTCCTCAAGCAAGGCCTTCTCATAAGCATTGACCGCTCCGCGCAAGTCGTTGGTCGAGGCCGGTGGCGCTGCGGCCGGCGCGGCTTCAGCGGACGCGGGCTGTGGATGAGCCGCATGAGATGCCACTTCCACGGCTCCTGCAGGGTCGGGATTGAGGATCCAAGGCGAGGAGAATGGATCGAACTGTATCTCGTCGATTTTCCGCTCAGGATCCTCGGCTCGATAGACAGCTCGCTCGATGACGTTCCTGAGCTCCCTGACATTGCCGGGCCAGGAATAGTTCTCTAGCTCCGCCAGCGCACGGTCGGAAAAGCCGGGCCAGTTGGACCAGTCGAGCTCGACCGCCATTCGCCGCCCGAAATGTTCGGCGAGCAGTGCGACGTCCCCCCGCCGTGCCCGAAGCGGAGGCAGTGTTACCACCTCGAACGACAACCGGTCGAGCAAGTCGGCACGAAAGCGTCCTTCCTGCACCAGCCTCGGCAGGTGCTCGTTGGTCGCGGCGACGATGCGGACATCGACCTGGATTGGCTTGGAAGCTCCGATACGCGTAACCTCGCCATATTCGACCGCGCGGAGAAGTCGATCCTGCGCCGGCGATGAAAGGGTGGCCAGTTCGTCGAGGAACAGGGTCCCGCCATCCGCTTCCTCAAATCTACCATGGCGAGTCTTGGCCGCGCCGGTGAAGCTGCCCGCCTCATGGCCGAACAGTTCCGCTTCGATCAGGTTTTCCGGGAGTGCCGCGCAGTTCATGGTCACCAGCGGACCAGCCCACCGCGAGGACAGGTGGTGAAGCCGTTCGGCAATCAGTTCCTTGCCGGTGCCTCGTTCGCCGATCACCAGGACGGGTCGGTTGAGCGGCGCAGCGCGGCTTGCCCGCTCGACCGCATCGAGAAATGCCAGGCTTTGCCCGACGAACTGATTAGCCCGTTCCATCCGCCAACATGTGGTGTTAAATCCCACCAAGTAGCAAGATATTTCGCACTGCCGTTAGTCGAAAATTGGCTGTTTTTGCGGAATTCTGAGGATAGCAAATTTCTGGCACAAAGCGTGCAAGAGTAAATCCGATTGGACAATCTTATCTGGAGTGCTCGATGGGCATTTTTTCCCGGACACGGGATATTTTCGCAGCCAATATGACAGAGCTGCTCGATCGCGCCGAAGATCCGGCCCGGATGATCCGGATGATCATCCTTGAGATGGAAGAGACGCTGGTCGAGGTTCGCGCTTCTGCCGCGCGCTCGATTGCCGACAGCAAGGAAATGAAGCGGGCGCTCGTCCGCCTCGATGAGTTGCAGGCCAGTTGGACCGAGAAAGCCGAGCTTGCCCTTTCCAAGGACCGCGACGACTTGGCCAAGGCCGCGCTAATCGAACGCCAGAAGGCCGCCGACATGGCCGAGGGCCTGCGACTTGAGCTCGGGTCGATTGAGGAAACGCTGAAGGGCTATGAGGCGGACATCGCCAAGCTGCAGGGCAAGCTTCGTGAGGCGCGGGCTCGCCAGAATGCAATCGCTTCCCGGATCGAGAGCGCGGTCACCCGCGCCCGTACCAGTGAAATGCTAAACGGCAGCCGCACGGAAGATGCTTTCTCACGCTTCGAACAGCTCGAGCGTCGCGCGGACTTCGCCGAAGGCCGTGCCGACGCGTTGGGAATGACCGGGCCGAAGAGCCTGGAGGAGGAAATCGCCGAGCTGCGCGCAACCGACAAAGTCGATGCGGAGCTTGAAGCGATGAAGGCGGCACTAAAGGCCAAGGGGGCGTAAGTGGACGAACTAATTCCGGTAATTGCTATAGTCACGCTGTTCATTGGCCTGCCGTGGCTGGTTTTTCATTATATCACCCGCTGGAAGACGGCGGCGACGCTGTCCGGTTCCGACGAGAAGCTGCTCGACGATCTGCATGATGCCGCCCGGCGTCTCGATGATCGCCTGAACACTATCGAGCGGATCATGACGGCGGAAAATCCGAACTGGCGCCAGCAAGGCCTGTCCGAACCGGGCCGTCAGCGGCTGCTGT